>CAZDAW010000062.1:0-19626 GCA_964503685.1 uncultured Anaerolineaceae bacterium
CAAAAGTACCGTAAAATTGAGGCATGAGAGAATGGGATCTCGGCGTAGGCGACCCTCATGAATTAACTCTGGCAGCGGATTCGCGATTGTGCAAGCCCGATTACACCGACGACCAGATCTGGGAAATCAAAGTTGGCGTCGGCCGGCAACCAGCGCTCACCTTACAAACAACGTTTGGTTTGCGCGCAGTCTCAATGCAAATTTACCCATCTTTTTCCATTAATGGGAAAAAAATAACCGAAGCGAACGATTATCATCAGACGCCTCGTTTGCGGGAATTTTATTCCAATTATCTCCGATTCTCTTCGACTCCTTTTGACAACATAGACGTAATATCCGAGTATTGGGTTCCAGAATCACATGTCGTGGCCGGCCGGATTCAATTAGAAAACCACAGCAGAACGACGGAAACAATAATCGCTGAATATATTGCCTTGCTCAATCCAATCAACGGCCAAAGCATGGCAGCGCGAACCATCGAAATGTCCACTGTGTTACAGGGCAATACCAGTGAGTTGTCGCCCATTTTTATCCTGGGCGGGGGATGCCAACCGGGTTCTAGCCCATATCCTTCACTGGCAAGCGAAATTGAAATTCCTGCCGGAGAAAGCCGAAGCCTGGTTTTCGCCATGGCATCTCTTCCCGATGTAATTAAATCCTACGATCTGGCGCGCAAGACCGTCCATTGTCGTTGGGAATCAGAGAAGGCGCGCCTGCAACTGGTTAACGCCGGACAGATCATTGATATAGAGACCGGCAATCTCCAATGGGACGCCGCCTTTGCCTTCAGTCAGAAAATAGCAAACAGCTTATTAATGAGCCCTTCCCTCTATCTACCCGATACATCATTCGTCCTTACCCGCCAGCCTGACCAAGGCTATTCCTGGCGCGGAGACGGCAGCGACTATAATCATCTATGGAGCGGACAAACCGTCATAGAGGCTTATTACCTAGCCAGCCTGCTCCTCCCGGCAAATGCCCGGGCTGTGGAAGGTATTATTACCAATTTTATTTACAGCGCCTTACAAAACGGTTGTATCGATTGGAAACCCGGACTCGCCGGTCAACGCGGTAAACTTTTAGCCCCGCCCATTTTGGCTACCCTTGCACTTCAGGCATACCAGATTCGCCGAGATCAACGCTTTCTGACAGACTGTTTTCCCACGCTATTGGATTTTATCAAATGCTGGTTCTCACCCGAACACGATAAGGACGGCGATAGTTACCCCGAATGGGATCATCCTTTTCAGTCTGGATTTGAAGACAGCCCAATCTTCGACCGCTGGCACACCTGGGGACAGGGAATCGATATCGCGACAGTCGAAACGCCGCTTCTGGGTTCCCTTCTTTATAAGGAATGCCAGAGTCTGCTGACAATCGCCAGGCTAATCGAGCGGCCTAAAGAAATCATTGCCGAATTGCAGGAATTCAGTCAAAAACTGCGACAAGCAATCGAGGCCGCCTGGGATGCGCAATACGCCACTTATCGCTATATCGACTACATCACCCACCAGAGAACAACCGGCAAGTTACTGATCGAAAAAAGAGGGGCGAATGTCATCAAACTCAAAAGGAAATTCAGGAATCCCACCCGACTCCTTATCCAGATTCAAACCGAACACGAGGCAACCCGCCGGATTGAAGTATCCATACACGGTAAAACCCCCTCTGGTGATCAGATTGAACAATTCATGCCCAGGGAAATCATCTGGATATATGGGAGAACCTGTCTGACTACAAGAATGGTGTATGAGACAGTCGAACAGATCGAAATATCAGGGTTGCAAAAAACTGATATGGTTCGTGTTCAGACAGTTGATCTAACAATAGAAGACTGCACGCTCCTGACGCCGCTCTGGGCTGGCATTCCGGATGCCCGGCGCGCCGAGATGCTCATTCAAAAGAACATCCTGACGCCAGATCGGTACGGACAGCCAAAAGGTATTGCTTCATTCCCCAAATCGCCCGCGCCTGTTGCCAACCCTGAAGCGCAAAGTGTTCTCATTTTGTGGAATCATTTCATTTGCGAAGGCCTGCTTGAATATGGATATCGGCGTGAAGCCGCCGACCTGCTTACCCGGATGATGGAGGGAATTGTCAAATGCCTCAGTGATGAACACTGCTTTCGGAAAGGCTACGATATTGAAACAGGTTCGGGCAAGGGTGAGCGTAATATCCTCAGTGGACTTGCTCCAGTGGGATTGTTTTTGAAAACATTGGGAGTACACTTAATCTCGCCAACTTGCGTAAAATTGACCGATTTTAACCCATTTTCTTTCCCGGTTACGGTAAAATATTGTGGGATGAGTATTGAAAGATTGAAAGACCAGACGCATATAACTTTCCCAGATGGACAATCCGTTTCGGTTAACGGGAATGAAAATTGTGTGATTACATCATAAACACCGAAAGGAGATCTATGTCTGATCCAAATAAAGCAAATCAAACAGAAAAATTCTTGTTGGTAGCTATCGTTCAGGCGCAAGACGTCGATAATGCTGCAAATGCATTAGAGAAGCTGAAAGTTTCTGTAACCCGCCTACCCAGTGTGGGGGGCTTTCTGGGAAGACGCAATGCAACCCTGATAATTGGCCTTGAAAAAGGTCAGGAAAAAAGCGTCATGGATGTATTACATCGCAACTGCCGGCAACGCATTGAATATATCGCCGTTCCTTTAGAGAGCGCCCCCCTGCCATTGCCTGCTCCCACACCGATCACAATTGGCGGCCTGACCGGCTTTTTCATACCCGTTGAACATTTTGAGGAATTGTGACCATGAAGTTGATTACCGCAATTATTCGAGACAGCGAAAGCGAAAGCGTCTCTAATGCATTAACCAGCCACGAATTTCGCGTCACGCAAATTGCTTCAAGTGGAGGTTTTTTACGCCGAGGTTTAACCACATTTCTGATCGGCGTGGATGACGAACAGGTCGATACAGCACTGCGCATCATCCGTGAGACGCTCCTCCCTGCGACCGAAGCCAACGTAAAACGTGCGACGATTTTCGTCCTGAAAGTTGACCACTTCACCCAATTCTAACTGAACGCTGACCAGTCAATGAAGTCCTTTTTTCGCGCCTACAGGTCAGGTTTACTTTTAGTGTGTCTGCTCAACATCGCTGCTTGCAGTGAGATACAATCAGCAACCAGACAAGTTTCTGCTTCAGAAAAAATCCCCTTATTAAACCCATCTGAACTTCCTCACTCGCTCTATTATATCGGTACCGATTCGTCGGGAAACGATCAAATCTGGCGCGTCGATGCAAAAATATCCGCTCGCGCCCAGATCACCTATGAACCTTTCGGAATACAGGATTTCGATATTTCCCCTGTGGACGAAACGCTCGCTTACGTGAGCAACAACCAGCTCGTTTTGGCAAGCACAGATGGCAACAGCCGCAAAGTACTCATTGAAGGTAACCCGGATGATGAACAGGGGTTTATCCACTCAGTCAATTGGAAACCTGATGGGAAAGCCCTAGCATACGGTCTGGACGGCGTCAATCTGATAAAGACCGAGGATAATCAAATAAATAAAATACTCCCAAATCCAAAACAAGATGAGAATGGGCAAGATATACTTGCCGCGAATTATGCCCCGGCATCCTGGTCGCCAGACGGCAGTTTATTACTGGTTGAGGTGGATGATTTTAAACAGATCGGCTATGCCGTGTTCAATCTCGCTACCGGTAACCTGTTTCCCCTCAAACAATCAGAGGGACTTCTTGCCTGTTGCAGCATGCGTTGGGAACCTGACGGCGGGGCTATCCTGGCAGCCGCAGGATACAATCCCATCTATCCATCAGGTCTATGGCGCTATCCGGTCAACAGCGGTCTGGGGGCCAACCTGATTCCCGATAGAGAAACTGACGGCACATTTAATCTGGTCGATTTTCCGCTCATGACCCCAGACAAAAAACTCTATTATTTCTATACCAATCTGCCCCAAAAGCCTGATGGAACATCCCCCCTCAAGATCGTCTCATCAAAAGCAGACGGAAAAAGCAACCGCACCCTCCTGCGCCCCGATTCCCCTTATTACACGCGCGAGGCGCTCTGGTCAAAAGACGGCAGCCTGGTCGTTATCGTCCAGATACCGGCAGGCGCTCCTACTGAATCAGAACGCGGGCCGGTCGTCGTTTTGTTCAGCGACGGACGGTCAAATATGACCCTTGCCCCGGATGGATTCCACTTACGCTGGGGGCCCTAATCTTCTATGGATTACACGCTTGCAATCCTGATTAAAAACTGCTATAGTTTTACCATAACGCATTTCTAATTTTTTATTTAATATCGAATAGAAGGAGGCAAGAATGCAATTCGGGCAAGCGTTTTCTTATGTTTTTCAAGACCCCGATTGGATTAAAAAAATCGGCATCGGTGCACTTATTTCCTTGATTCCTATTGTCGGTCAAATCGTCGTCATGGGTTGGATGATTGAAATCATCCAGCGCGTTATTCAAAACGATCCTACCCCTATGCCCAATTGGGATGACTTCGGGGGTAAATTGATTCGCGGGTTAAAAGCGTGGGTAGTCAGCCTGGTTTACAGCATACCGATCATCATCCTGGTCATTCCGATTTCGATCATTTCCGCCCTGGCAACCAACAGCAACGGTTCAAGTCAGCAGACAATGGGCATTATCGCCATGCTCATCAGTATTTGCGCCGGTTTATTGATTTTCGTTTACAGCATCCTGATGATGCTGGTCATGCCCGCCAGCCTGGCTAAACTGGCAATCACCGACAACATCGGCGCCGCGCTCAAGTTCGGCGAAATTATCTCGACAGTGCGTTCCAATATCAGCGTCTGGTTAATGGTTTTGGTCGGCGCAATCTGCGTCGGGTTTATTGCTCCGCTCGGTTCGATTCTCTGCGTTATCGGTGCGCTATTGACTGCTGTTTACGGACAGGCAATCATGGGGCACCTGGTCGGTCAGGCTTATACTCAATCGAGCCCAACCGTATAATCCCTCACAGCAAATAGCAAAAACTTCCAGCGCTCTAACAACGCTGGAAGTTTTTTTAACCATTTTAAAATATTTAAACAGTTACTTCTCTTCGTGAAATTCTTCGACCTGGTAAACTGATACATCCAGCAGTTGACGCTGCCACAAATCTTCCGGCGCGCCCATCTTGGCGCATAAATGGTCGAGGAAATCGTGCGGATCGGGTAATTTCTCCCACACCTGGGGTAAGAAAGTCGCCCGCCGCCTGCCATCGCGCAAGATAACGCCGTCCACACCAGGACGCAGTTTGGATAACAACTCATCGGGGGTCTGGTAATTCAGAGGCGTCGGCATGGTTAATCGGGATATTTCAATCTCGATGGACGGTAGTTCGGATGGACGAACCTGTGGGAAACGATAGTCATCCATCGCGGCAGCTACGGCATGCTCACGCACATCCTCTACTAAAGGTTGATACGGCTCTAGAGCCCCAATGCAGCCGCGCAGATTGCCGCGTTTGGTCAGAGTCACAAAGGATGCCCCTGGCTGGCGCAGGCGTTCGGAAAACGTTTCCAATTTCAGAGGCGCAAGTCCTTTACCCTGCACAGCGTCCGTCAGCGCCTGACGCGCCAGTTGAAGTAATATCTTCTTTTCTTCGTCAGATAAATGATCCGGGTTCATCCTTTCACCTTCACTTGACAGCAACAGATAGATAGAGATTTGAAATATAATCGCTGAATCTATTTTATGATCATTTAAGATCAACTGCAAGAATAGAAATTAATGATTACTCCGTTATTCATATTTCAAAGCCACAACCGGCACCAGGTTTGCCGCGCGCAAAGCCGGATAAAGCCCCGAAAGCAATCCAATGACCGTAGCAAAAATGATCGCGAACAAAGGCAACCAAACGGGGGTATACACCGCCACCGTCGGCGGGGTACCCTGACTTTCCACAGCGCGCGCCGTCAGGTAGTTGAGCATCACCACATTAATAACTTTCCCGCTCAACCAGCCGATCGACACACCCACCAGCCCGCCAATAAAACCGATTCCCGCCGCTTCACCCAGGAAGATACTGAGTACATCCCGGTTGGTCGCGCCCACGGCTTTCATCAAGCCAATCTCGCGGGTGCGTTCCAGGATTGCCATCGTCATTGTGTTGGCAATCCCGATGGCTGCCACCAACAGGGCAATAGCGCCCACGCCGCCAAATATGATCTGCATGATGACAAAGAAGCCATTGATGCCCTGGACGAATTCCTGCGGGGTATATGCCTGAAATTCCAGATCATTGATGGCTTGGGTAATTTCCACCACCTGATCCGATTTTTCAGTCTTTACCGTCAACGATTCATAACCGTCACGGTTATGGTTTATTCGTTTTCCGGTTGCCCATTCGTTTAACAGGTTCATGTCATCCATACTGACGATTATCATACCATCTGCTTCCGAGCGATTTTCAGCCAGAATACCTGCCACGGTAAACCGGACGGTTTTATTTGAAGTCTGTCCATCCTCCGTGTAACGAGTGAGTATCACAGATATTTGTTTGTTTAAAATATCAGGCTGTGAAGTGGCTTGTTGCCCTGGTCGCGCTCTGGGATCAATGAAATTCTTGATCACCCAGCCGCCCACAATCGCTGTTCCCCTCTTTAACTCAGTCGTCCCCTCGGCAATTTTATATCCCAGAACAGAAACATCGTCGACAGCAATTCCTACCAACTGGCTGTAAGTTTCCAGCTTTCCTGCCTGAACGACTCCCTGACCTCTGAGACTATCACGGGCAATCACCTGAGATACCCCTGGAATAGCTTTAATTTTCTCTATGGCTTTGTTGGTCAGCAATTTCTGCTGGTCAGGCATCACCATGCCCCCATTCGGTCCCATCGGGATCATATCATAGCGGGGATATACGGTAATCTGAGTCAGGTCGCCAATACCGCCCAACTGGCTTGAGGCATTACGCTGTAAACCATTCCCCAACGATACCAGGATGACAACAGCGGCAGTACCAATAACCACACCCACTGCAGTCAAAGCGACGCGCCCTTTGCGGCGCCTCAAATTTTCGACCACCAGATTGATTAAGTCGATAATCCGCATAAAACCTCGCTACCCGACTCCGCCGCCTCCACCTCCCCTTATTGGCGGCGCCGCAGAATCATCGGAAGGCATCTCACCGGGCATAGGGCTTGTCTCAGGTTGCGCAGGAGCGCTGTCAAGACCTAAAAGGCCCTTAACCAAACGCACCACTTTATCTGAAAAACTTTCTGCCGCCGGTTGGCCGCTATCAGGAAACATGCCTTCCATGCCCACGCCAGGTTCACCCATCTTCCCTGAACCGGGGGTACCCATCATATCCGGACCGGCGCTTTCCTCGGCCATCACAGTGAGTTTCTGAGTAATGGTGCGCAGCTGGTTAAAATCATCGTTGTAATTGATAACAACGTTAAGGGTTACCTGGCCGGCCGATCTGGGAATGGCCATTGCGTCCAACGGGAAGTAACCGCCGGCATCGATGCTGCCCACCTGGGCGATGTTATTGGTCACTTCGGCATCATTTGAGGTGACTTTCATCGAACCCAAAACAATACTCTTCCGTCCCAGATTGGTCACCTGGATAGGTAGGGGATTCGGTTGGCCGACCATCAATACGCCGGGGTCAGTATAAAACACGACTTCCACTTGAGGGAGGGAATAGACCAGTAAGGTAATCACCTGGTTGTCCACATATTGATTATTCTTGGCATCGGAATACACAAAAGAAAGTTTGAGCGGATAAGCGCCAGGGGTCGTCGTTACATTGACAATCAGGTGCTGTTTAACTTTAATAGAACCGCCTTTCGGAATATCACCTAATGAGAGCAGATTGGATGTTCCCAGGGGGGCAAAATTTGCCAGATCGCTGTTGCCCCCTGATGCGCTGCCGGGATCAGGTGTGCCTGAGGGGGACGACTCCACCGTAGCGCCGCCTCCGATGACCATAGAAACAGTCCGTGCATCAATCGTTCCCGAGTTGCGAATCTGTATCTCCAGATCGAATATCGTACCGGGCTGCAACGGATCAACGCTGGGTTGATACCCGGTGACAATCAATTGAGAACGAGGCAATTGGGTAGCAGTAGGAGCTGTGTATCCCCCTCCACCGCCAGAATAGGGTGTGTCTGTAGGTTCTTTAGAATTAATCGCCAGGGTAAAGTTCTCGGTATAGGTTTCGCCGCTTGTATCGTTGTAGGTCGCTTTCACCATCACGTTGCCGGCAGGTTGCCCGCTCAGAGTGCTGTTGGCTGTCATCGGCTGAGATATTTTTGCTTTTGCACCGCTGGCCAATGAGTCCAGCGTCCGCACCCCACCCGTATTACGCATGAGAAACACATCGCTGCTAAAAACAAAAGACAGGTTAAGCGCCTCCGTTTTACCCTTATTTATGAATATCACCTTAAGAGTGAATTTGTCCCCCGAGCCCACTTCGTCGCCAAAGTTATAACCAGCCACCATGACCAATGGACGGTTTAATGCCGGAGAAGTTGTAGGTGTAGGAATTGAGGTACTGGTGGGCACAGGCGTCGCCGTTGGCGGGGCAGCCCGCGTCGTCAGAGTAGCGCTCGCGCTATTCCCAGCGCCATCAGTGGCGTTCACTGTAGTCGTATCAAAATCCCCAAGACCAGCGCTGGCTTTAATTGCCACCGAAATGGTCACATTACCCGAAGCTTTATCCTCCAGTTCCAGTGTGTTGGGTGTTGCCCACGTATTCCAACCCGCTGCGCCAGCCGTAGCATTGATGGTGATCGTCTGTTTTGCCCCTGAGTTATTAGTGATCGTCAGGTCGTAAGTAACGACCGTATTGGGCAGGTCAGTTCTATCAGCCGAAGCGGGTGATATGCTCAAAGGATCTGGCCCCTGACAGGTATTTGCAAAGGGTGCAGCAGCCAGACTCATTAATGTCAACAATATGATCAAAATCAATATGATTTTCTTCATGGGTCATTGTCTTTCATCTTTATCAAGATAATTCTCTTTATCCAATTGGTCAATTGTAGCATGATAAGCCTCGGAGCTAACTAACGCGCCATCCAGCAGATAGATTACGTTTGTAGCAAACCTTATCATCCGGGGATCATGCGTTACAACAATTAACGTTCGGCCATTTCGATGTAAATCAGAAAGCAGTTCCATCACACTCATCCCGCTGGCCGTATCCAGGTTTCCAGTCGGTTCATCAGCCAGGATGATGCCCGGATTATTAACCAGGGCGCGCGCCACTGCCACGCGCTGCTGCTGGCCGCCCGATAATTCGGTCGGCTTATGGTGAGCACGATTTTCAAGCCCCACCAGTTTAAGCAATTCCAGAGATCGTTCACGCCGCTCTTTGGGTGGAACACCCGAAAAGCACATCGGGAAAGCAGTATTTTCCTGGGCTGTCATGCTGGGAATGAGATTAAACGACTGGAAGATAAATCCCATCGTTTGCCGCCGATATACAGCCAGGTTATTTTCGTCCATGTTTTCAATGGCCGTATTATTCACTTTAATGCTGCCCGAAGTTGGCCTGTCCAACCCGCCAAGCAGATACAGCAGAGTGCTTTTACCAGAACCACTTGGCCCCATGATAACCGTAAACGAATTGGCAGGAATATCCACATCCACTCCGGCCAGGGCAATGACTTTCTGGGATCCCATCTGGTAGGCTTTACGCAACTGGCGCGTTTGCACAATGGGCGCTAATTCAGATTGTGTCATCGTTAACCTTACAGGAAAGGAATATATCCACCGCCTGATAAACCACCTAATTGAGATCCAACAAATTCCGGCAAAGCTGATATCGCTACAATTAACAGGACAGAAGTCATAGTGGCAACCAGCGCCTTGCCGGGCGCAAGTTTGGATGAGATTTTTATACCCACCAATAACAGGATAACCTGCCAGATCAGGTAAATATCAATCTGACCCAAAATTGCTCCCCAATAGATTTCCATCCCTTTAGCATTCGCAGCGATAAAACCCGACAGGCCCTGGTTACGAACAACATGATGGGTGAACAGAGTGTAAATCGCCTGTACGAATGACCGTAATCCTAAAGGTAAGCTGGCCCATGCCACCAGATTAAGAGTAACGACACTGGAACTGCGGCTGCCACTCAACGTCAGAATAAAATGCAACAGACCTGCCAATAGTAGCCAGCTTACCCAGATACCAAGCGCCGCATTTACAGACGGGAAAACGTAAATGAATAACGGGCCTTTGGACTGATTGGCTGATTGCTCAAATTGAGCAAGTTGTTCCGGTGTGTAATATTGCATAGTTTCTGGCGAAAGCGTCATGCTCTGCGTGCTGTCAGCCCGCGCCGGTCCGCTGACAACCACATTCAACAACGCCAACGCAGTCAACAGCAATAATGGCGTCAGCCATACTGCCCGTTCCTGTTGGCTGATCTCTCTTAGACTATATCTGGGGCGTAAAAATATGGGCAAAACCCATTCAAAATGAATCGCCCGATGTTTAATCTCTTCTAAAGGCTCAATGCCATTCATTTCTTCTGTCATAATGTATCCTCAAAGCAATTGACTTCTTATTCAAATTCTCATTTCGCAGTTTATTTTTTACCTGCTACATGGTTTCGTCAGGCTTGCCATTCAAGCAAACCACGCTTTGGCATACCTGCTTCGTTTTGTAACAGGTCAATATGAAACCCGCTTACCCGGCGGAATACAGCCGCCGGGTCAATTTGTTTTCGAGGCCTCGCCTCACTCAGAATAACCAATAGAATAGACGAATAAATCCCTGAATGGGTTCCCCCCTCAACCCTACTGTACCTGATAATAAGCCAGATTATACCAGCATTTTTTGTCCGGTTTTCCTTGTCGGTAATAAAGCAATGGCTCAGCAGTCTTCTCTGCCCGATAAAAGATGGATTCTCAATTTTTCCTATAAAACCATGATGAAATTCCTTGCAAATAATCACAAAATTAAGGTACTATGATAGGTAATATTATGGAAACGTCATCTCAATCGAATCCGCAAACTCCGCCGGCGTCAGCCGCAGAAAGAATTGGGCCTCCTCCCCCAATCATCAACGAACGGCCAGCTCCGCCGAAGGTTAACCTTTTTCGTTATCTGCAAACCATCCTCGGTGTGGCAGCGCTGATCGCCACATTATACACCATCTGGACGCCGGCCACCTTGCTTTCAGGAAACCTGGCCAGAAAACTCACCCTGGCTTTGGAATTTCAGGAAGAGCCTGTGTCAGAGAATAACCTGACGCCGCGGGCAAACGTCCGACCCCGCATTGGAATCGTCGCCGGTCACTGGGGCAACGATTCGGGCGCTGTGTGTTCAGACGGTTTGGAAGAAGTCAAAGTTAACCTAGCCATTGCTTCTTATGTAAAGGAGAATCTGGCCAAAGAAGGCTATGAGGTGGACCTGCTGGAAGAATTCGATCCCAGGCTCCAGCAATATAAGGCGAACGTTCTGGTCTCAATTCATAACGATAGCTGTGACTTTATTAACGACAGCGCCACCGGCTATAAAGTCGCCCCGGCAATGTATAACCCTTTCCCCGACAATTCGCAACGATTAACGGATTGCCTCATCAATCGCTATGGCCAGGCAACAGGTATGAAGTACGATCCGCACAGGATCACTAACGATATGACAATGTACCATGCCTTTCAAGAGATCGACTCTGGAACCGCTGCGGCCATCATCGAAACCGGCTATCTTAATTTAGACCGGGAAATATTAACCGGGCACCCCGAACTGGTTGCCCAGGGTGTTACCAACGGCATCCTTTGCTACCTCAGGAATGAATCAATTGCTACCCCTGAAAGCACGCAAACCCCTCTTCCATGACATCCGTTTCCTTGTCGATCCAGCAGACGCTGAATCTTGCCAGACAAGCCTTACAACAAAGCGAACGTTATCAAGCCCGGCAACTGGCATTCCTAGCCCTTCGGCAAAATCCAGAATGTGAAGAAGCCTGGCTGATTCTGGCAGCTGTTGCCGGCCCCCACACCGCCCAATACTACCTGGAGCGCGCTTTGCAGATCAACCCGGCAAGCAGCCGGTCGCGCCAGGGTATAAGTTGGAACATCCAACGGATAAAAACTGTTCACTTTGTGAAGCAGCGCCCCACAGAGATCAAGGGACTGACTCCCGCTGATGCTTCAAGCCCATCTGTCCGAATGGTCCCGCTTCAGGCATTGGTTGCCCGGCGAACCGCCATCGCGCCCTGGATCATAACAATCTTCATCATCAGCATTGGGCTGATCTCCTGGATAGGAATGCCCTTTTCGCTGCCAGTCCAGGCCCAGAGTGAAACCGGCCGCCAACTGGCAAACCTCGTCAAACCGACGTTAACGCCATCTTCGACCCCAACATTCACACCTTCTCCCATTCCAACCACAACACCTCTGCCGACAGAAACACCATTGCCAGCAGCAAACCCGGAGACAGACGACCAGGCCAACGCATCACCCGCTCTCAAAGGCGCTCAGGGACATTGGCTGGACGTTAACCTTTCCGAACAACGCTTATATGCATATAATGGGGATCAACTGGTACAATCATTCATTGTATCCACCGGTACATGGTTGACTCCAACCATAACCGGGCAGTATTATATTTATGTAAAATATCTGTATGCAGATATGGCCGGGCCGGGTTATTATTTGCCCAACGTGCCTTATGTAATGTATTTCTACAGCGGCTATGGAATACATGGTACTTATTGGCACAACAACTTCGGAACGCCCATGAGTCATGGGTGCATCAATCTTGCCCCTGAAGAAGCTGCCTGGATTTATGAGTTCTCTTCGGTGGGTACGTTAGTCAACATACATTATTAACGATATCAAGAATTATGCCAACTCAACCACTTTTTTCAGGATTAGTTTTTGACGAAATCGGCAACCCTGTCGGGGTGACTTATGTCGGCAGCGAACCTTGTTATATTGTCAACGATAGCGGTTTTCAACGCCACATTCCATCTGAACAGGTGGACCGCCAGGTGTTGAATATGATGAAAGAGCAGATTGAAGGGCACGAAGATTTGCTCACCGAGCAAACAGCAAAAATGCTCGGCCAGGATGATATATTTTCCCGCGCTATCATCGAGAATCAGTTAAAGAACATCGACCAGCAGATGGAAAACATCCTCCAGACGGGTTTGCCGGAAGAAGGTCGGGCATATATGGGAATGATGGGTTTTAAAATCATCATAAATTTTCACGGTGATGTAGTGAAAGTTGAGCAACCAGGGATGATCGCAAATGATGAAGATGGCGACGAATAAAACATTAATTCCGATATATTTCTAATGAAATCCTGTTAAAATAAAACAAACCGGAAATATCGGTTACTAACTATATGGAGAGTCCGGCATGTCAATAGCGGATATTATCAATGTCACTGAAGCGAATTTCGAGGACGAGGTGCTGATGTATTCAGACCGCGTTCCTGTTGTCGTTGATTTTTGGGCCGAATGGTGCAAACCGTGTAAAGCGCTCAGCCCTATACTTGAGAAAATGGCTAAGGAAAGTAAAGGCGCTTTTCGTCTGGCAAAAGTAGATGTTGACGAAAATCCAAATTTGCCCCTGCGTTATAACGTCCGCAGCATACCCACGGTGAAAGCCTTCATCCAGGGCGAGGTTGTATCAGAGTTTACCGGTCTTCAAACTGAAGACCGTCTGCAAGACTTTATTAGCCGTCTTGCGCCCACGCCTTTCGACTTGATTTTGGAAAAAGGCGCCAGCTATCTGCAAATGCACCAGTGGAAACAAGCTGAGTATAGTTACCGCGAGGTGCTGAATGAAAAGCCAGATCACACGGGCGGCCTGCTGGGGTTGTCAAAAAGTTTATTGGGTCAGGGCGTAAGCGCTGAAGCGCTTGAGATACTGCAGGATTTTCCCCCCAGTCGGGAATTTGCCAAAGCCGAAATATTGCTCCCCCTGGCACAGGCGCTTTCCAAATTAGATCAGGGCAAATTAAGCGCCGAAACACCGCTCGATGCCGCCTACAGCAACGCATTGCGGCTCGTCAAACGCAGCAATATTCCCGCCGCCCTGGATGGGTTGCTGGATATTTTACGTCAGGACAAACGTTATCAGGATGGCGCAGCTCGCCAGATTTTTCTGGCTTTACTGGAAGTGCTTGGGGAAGACGACCCCCAAACCCGGCAATACCGGGATGAGCTTGCCAGTACATTGTTTTAGAGATGATAAAAAGCCCGTTCTTGCAAACGGGCTTTTTAATGACGACTAATTTCCCAGGGTAAGGTCGCCCCAGGTTGCCGGTCGGGTGTAACCGCGAGTGCTGACATTGGACACCATACTCTGCTGTAAATTATCTCCAGGAACATCATTATCCGAAACCCCGAAAGAAAAACCAAAATGTTTGCCGGTATAAGGAGCCGCGCCTAATGTTGCCCAGGGAACGGCGGCTTCAAGACGATAGCCATCTCCCGTGGGGACCGCCGCCATGATAACCTCAGGCGTTGACCTGCCCGATGGGATGCCGCGGAATGATTCAACGCCTGACCCCACCGTATCGTAGCCTGGTGAGAATACGATCTGGTAATCATCGCCGTTCAGGCTGTTGACATTGAAATCACTTGCCAGATCAGCGTCCAATAAAATTTCTGGCGAATCGCCTTTATAAATGAATTGCCCGCTGGCATGTTGAGCATAGATATCATCGTTCACCTTGCAGGCAATATAAAGATAATTGGCATCCCAGCCTACCTTAAATGAAGCGCTCAGATCTTCCGGCCCCGTCCAATTATCATAGCCATAGACAACATAATTCGCCCCATATTCCGGCGACCTGCCCCAGACGCCATCGGACCACACGCCGTCGATAACCGGCATGGAGGTAAAATAGGGCGCATAGACGCTGGTCACCGTTCGTATCTGTCCGGGAGCAGGAACAACAGTAACCGGTACAATTGGCACAGGAACATAAATGATCGTCGGCGCCTGCGTCGGTGAAGCGGTTATCGTTGGGGTAAAAGTTGGCGAAGGTTCAGGGGTAAAAGTTTCTGTTGGAACAGCCGTATCCGTTGGCGTCATCGGCAGGATAATCTCACCTGGCGTGGCTGTCGGCGGAATTTGCATTTGCGGGCTGAACAGCGCCGTCATGGTCAGATTAGGAGTTGGGAAAACAAAAGGGGTAGGCTGAACAGTCCAGGGAAATGCATACGAACACCCCAGGATACTGCATAACAAAACCGCCGCCCCAAGTATCAATTTAATGGACCTGGAATTCATTTTCTCCTCCACACACGTCCTGATTTTTCGTCGTCAATTCAGGCAGGCTGCTACTCAAAATAGTATTAAGCGCAGTGTTTCGCCAGCAGGCGCAACATGAATGCGGAATCAAGCACCAGCAACCCGAATTTATTCTATTGAATTATAGCCGACAGTCGCCCTTTAAATAAATAGATCGGCAAGGGTTAACAACACAAACTATCGTGCAAAAAGCATGCCTATTGCTCTTCACTGAAAACCCGTTTATACTTTAATCACCGCCGCGTTTCGGAATAAATATTCAGAACAAACAACCTTTTTCATGGCAATGACTGAGCAACTCTTCAGACTGATCGTTCATAACGTCGTATTCACCTTGTGTGAAAATCGCTTACACGTTTTACTCTGCCCTGAAAAACAATCCTCGCATCCAAAGCGGTATTGTCTTCCATCTGCTTCAGTACTTCCAACTGAATCCCTGGATGATACCGCCAACCGGCTTCTGACCGAACAAACCGGTGTTCAAAACGCCTATCTGGAGCAACTTTATACTTATGGAGATCCCAAACGCCAGCCCGACGAACGAGTGATTGCTATAGTTTACTTTGCCATCATCGCATCAGGTTCGATCGATACTGCGGCTGCCGTGAAAAAAGATAACAGATGGTTCTCAGTAGATGCATTGCCCGAACTGGTCTATGATCACTCCGAAATCAGCGCCTACGCCCTGCGCCGCCTTCGATACAAACTGGAATATAGCGCAGTTGGTTTTGAACTGCTCCCCGAAGAATTTACACTCAGTGAATTACAAAAGACATACGAGATTATTCTGGGTGAAAAATTGGACAAACGCAATTTTCGCCGGCGGATTCTGGAAGCGGAGATCATCGAAATGACGCCGCATCTGCGCAGCGGAGAGGGAAGGCCCGCCCGGCTGTATCGTTACCGTCCAGATGCGGTGGCCGAAGCAAAAGCCCGGCGTCTCTTTCCATGAAGTAACCTTCCGCTATAGAACAAAAAAGTGAATTTAAGTTGACGTTTTTGATAATCTTATGGTATTATCTAACCAGCATAAAGCCGTTTATATGAACGGAATATATTAGATATTGTAAAAATAAGGAGAATAATATCAGCGCGACAAATTTTCGGGTAAATGAAATGATCCGTGTAGCGGAAGTGCGTTTAATCGACGCCGCCGGCGAAAATGCGGGTGTTGTCCCCATCGATAAAGCATTAAGCATGGCGCATGAGGCTGAGCTTGATCTTGTAGAAGTTGCTCCCAACGCAGAACCTCCAGTTTGTCGGATCATGGACTTTGGAAAGTTTCTGTACGAGAAGACCAAGAAAGAGCGCGAAGCGCGTAAAGCCCAGACAAAAATTGAGGTCAAAGAGATCCGTCTTCGTCCGAAAACCAACGATCACCATCGCTCTTTCAAAACACGTGACGCCAGACGTTGGCTGTTGGAAGGTATGAAAGTCAGGGTGACCATCCGCTTTCGCGGGCGCGAGATAACTTATCCTGAAATCGCTCTTGAAGACCTCAAGGAAATTGCGGAAGAACTTGCTGATGTAGCAGTCGTGGAACAGGCCCCCGCCATGGAAGGTAAAGTGATGCTCATGGTGCTCAGCCCTTCACGAACAAAAAAGAAACCCGCAGCCGAAGGACAACCCGTTAAAGAAACTGCGTCGTAATCTGATATAATTGGGATGTTGAGTCATCCGCGGCGAAACCGCGGATTTTTCACCCGATCCACAGTCGGGTAATTTTGTGTGAGAGGAGTTTTAGCTGTGCCCCGCAAGCAAAAAGCAGGTAAATTCAAGTTGAAGACCCACAAGGCGACATCCAAGCGATTCCGCCTGACCGGGACGGGCAAGCTGGTACGCACCAAAGGCGGCAAAAGCCACCTGCGCCGGCGAACCTCAGAGCGGACAAAGGCTTTGTTCACCGAGATGATCCCCGTCGAAGGAAAGAAGATCATCAAGCGGGTAGAACGCCTGGCTCCGAATATGGAAAGTTAATCCCTTTACGGGAAATCGTATCCGTTTTTAGTGCGGCTGTTGGGTGTTCACAACAGGTATTTCACATACCGGCGCCCAGGGGTTCGCAAAGGAGTAAGAAATGGCTCGTGTAAAAGGTGGTCCACATGGACACCTGCGTCATAAAAAAATATTAACCCTAAATCAGGGCTACTTCGGTTCACGTCACCGACTCTTCCGGAGGGCAAATGAAGCATTCCTCAAGAGCATGTGGTACGCATACCGCGACCGCCGCGTCCGCAAGCGCGACTTGCGTAAGCTGTGGATTGCCCGCATCAACGCCGCCGCGCGTTTGAATGGGATCAGCTACAGCCGTCTGATGTTCGGCCTAAAAAAGACCGGCATCACGATCAACCGCAAAATGCTGGCCGATCTGGCCGTGCGCGATCCGGGCGCTTTTACCGCCATCGTTGCAAAAGCCAGAGCTTAATAGACTTACTATTAATTATCAATCATATCAATGGGATGATCAAAACGATCATCCCGTTGTTTTTATTTCAGCCTATTCATCTCACGGGGCTATACACACGCTTCCTGGTCTTCCAACTTCACCCAAAATTTCAATATTGACCGGCAAAAACAGGCGCAACACAGCAGCATTAGTCAACAAATGCTGGCTGATTCTTGAGGTAGTAAAATTGGAGACGCCGCCTGCAAACGCCGCAGGCAGAAGAATTTGGTCCGCCATATAGGGATCAAGCGCACCGCCAGTTGCCAAAAAGGCCAACAATTCGTTAACCGCTTCATCTGCGACAATTTCGGCGCGTTTGCCGGGCGCGCCGAGTGCAGAAAAACTGGCCTGTGAATGTTCAAAGATAGCCGTCAATAAAATAAAAGTTCCCTTGACCAGGGAAGACATTTGAATACTTTCGATCTTGGTATCCTGGCAAACGGGTTCCAGACGGCGCAGCGCCTGATGCTTCTGGCGGCGAGCAATATCCATATCCAGATTTGCCACACCGGAAAGCCCGCGAATTTGCAACAAACGGCCACGTTGAGCCAGATCGATAGGTTCTAACGATTGTAAGGGCCTGATTCTGGCATCTATCCGTCCCATACCTTGTGGATAAAAACCTGCCTGTACCAGCGCCAGACGCACCTGAAAACCCATTGGCTTGAGCAGAGACAGCCACTGCCGTTCCAGGTAATGATAACAGGGGCTCCAGGGAACATGAGTGCCGCCGGTCAATACCACGGTTGACGGAGCAGAGCCAAAAGCAAGCGGCAATGCTATGGTTTGTAACACCAGGGTAGCTGCGCCCGCCGTGGGAATATCAAAGCGATAACGACCCGATCTAATTTCTCCAGGGTCAAACACCAACCGAGATGAATTGAGCGCCGCGCCGCTGACCCGCGCCTGGCTGACCGCTGCGGCAGCTTCAACCGCTTTCAAATGCTGGGGCTGTAAACCCGGCTTACTTCTCCCAGCTCGGATGCTGTGGATTTCAAAAGGTTGGCGCGTCAAAATTGACAACGTCAACGCGCTGCGCAATACCTGCCCGCCGCCTTCTCCCTGAGAACCATCAATGAGAAGCATATTGCCGACAATCCTGACCTAATTATAGCCGCCATCCCGCTGAGACGATGGTTTGACACAAACCCTTTCACGGTGTAAAATTCGCTTCATTATCATCGTCAGCCATTATCAGACACACAACAAAGAGCATCAATACCTGACCATCCGGGTATTTCGCAAAATCCACCCCCAACAGAAAAGGCGGGCATCATTTTGTACAAAGATAAAACCATCGGCGTTGTTATTCCAGCTTATAACGAAGAAAATTTAATCGGACAGACTATCGAATCTGTACCCGATTATGTCGATAAAATCATTGTCGTCAATGATTGCAGTCTGGATAATACAGCGACCATTGCAGAAACATACGTCGAAAAGCAGCCTGGACGTGTAATTCTCATCCAACACACGGCCAACCAGGGCGTTGGCGGAGCGATTGCCTCAGGATACAAGTGGTGCAGAGATTATAACATCGATGTGGCTGTAGTCATGGCCGGCGACGCCCAGATGGATCCGGCTGATCTCCCGGACCTGCTTGAGCCGATCGTCAGAGATGAGGTAGACTATACAAAGGGCAACCGCCTGATAACCGGCGACGCCTGGCACAAAATTCCCCGCATCAGATACCTGGGTAATTCGGCATTGTCCCTCCTCACCAAAATCGCTTCAGGATACTGGCATGTTGCCGACTCGCAATGCGGTTATACTGCCATCAATGCCAGAGCGTTGAAAATTATCAACTGGGACGACATGTATAAACGTTACGGGCAACCCAATGACCTCTTAGTGCGCCTGAATGTCTATAATTTTCGAGTGCGAGACGTAATGGTCCGACCGATTTATGGTGTCGGCGAAAAATCGGGCATCAAACCCATGCG
>CAZDAW010000063.1:0-19625 GCA_964503685.1 uncultured Anaerolineaceae bacterium
GTAATCAGAATGACCGGATTCTCTGGGAACATGTCAATCTTGCTCCTGTCAAACCCTCCATAAATAACCCGGAAATCAACCCGTTAGTGGAGCAAATCATCCTGCGTTGTTTAAGTAAGAATCCCAACGAGCGTTACCCGACGCCGATTGCCCTGGCGCAAGCACTGGCCAGCCTGCCTGATCATCAAAATATCCAGGGCAGCCAGAAAGAAACCGGCAAGGAGAGAAGTGAAAAAAAACTGCCTGTTAAACCGTTATGGGTCTGGTTGGCTGCGGGTGTGATGATTATTACCCTGATATTTATGCTTATACGCGGCGGGAATGATGGCGGAAATCGGGAGCGCATTATTTCGGCGTCGTCAATCGTTGAAACTGCGCCAACGACTTACGTTCCTGCTGTTACCCAGACACCGGCAGCCTATCTTTCCACATCTACCGCCAGTTTTGCGGGTGATTATGCCGTACATGCCTGTATGCAAATTTCATTATCGGCAGGGGGATATGCCGAGGAATGCGTCGAGGGTGTTTCAATTCTACCTGACGGCAATATGCGTATAGATTTCACATGGGCGTTTTATAGCTCCGGGGAAAACATTTACACAATCTCGCCAGTCGATAATAACCGTAATATGTATCTGGTGGATAACCTCGGCAACCGGTACGATCATATCTTATCGAGCCCTGAGACCTCTCAGGTGCGTCAGGCGGCGGAAGGGGATAAACTGACGGGCTGGTTTTTATTTCCAGAGGTGTCTCATTCTGCGAATTATTTAATTTTCCACGATGACGATGTCGGCGCGCAAACGCCGCCATTCGAAATCAACTGGCATTGATCTTATTTTTTAAAAAGGTGAAACGATGAATTCAACAAACCTGATTGGACAAATCCTTATTGAACAGTTTCGCGTCGATGCCTTCGTCGCTTCAGGCGGTATGGGGGCAGTCTATAAGGTGTGGGATTTAAGGCGAAACGTCCCATTGGCTATGAAGATTTTGCATTCTGATCTGGCGGAAGACCCGTCAATCTTCAAGCGTTTTCAACGAGAAGCCAGAGCGCTGCAAAAACTGGCTCATCCCAATATTGTCCCTTTTTATGGGCTGTATCGGGATGACGACATCACTTTTTTATTGGAGCGTTATGTCGATGGCCCCTCTTTGCGGGATGTCTTGCGTCAACATAAGGGAAGCGCTTTACCGGTTTCGGAAGTGTTATGCTATTTGAAAGCATTATGCGCAGCACTGGGGTATGCTCACAGCAGCGGAGTGATCCATTGCGATGTTAAACCAGGCAACGTGATGCTCGACCAGGGCGGCAATATTTACCTGACCGATTTTGGAATAGCCCGTCACAGCGACAGTTCTTCGACGACGCTGGGCGCGGCTGGCTCGCCGGCTTATATGGCCCCGGAACAAATCCGCGGTGAACCGGTGACGCCTGCGACCGATGTGTATGCCCTGGGGATTATGCTCTTCGAGATGTTAACCGGCAGGCGCCCTTTTAGAGGCGACGAGAGTGGAAGCATTTCATCTGAGAGTCGCCAGGGTGGAACGACCCAATCGGAACGCATTCGCATGGCGCAATTAACCCAGGAACCGCCGGATATCCTTTTGCTCAATCCTTCAGTCCCTGCGGCGCTTGTTAAAGTCGTTCAACGATGTCTGGCGAAAGATCCGGCAAAGCGCTATCAAAGCGCGCATGATTTGCTGGAAGCTGCCTGCCAGGCGGCTGGTATAGCAACTACCAGCATCCCCGACCGAGTTGCTCTCAATCAGACGCAAATTCCTCACGCCATGCCAACGGTATCGGCTGCCACTCAACAGCGCAGACAGGTATCTGGGAATAGCCCGGTCAAACGTTCAAATGTTGGGAAGCTCGTTGCAGGTGGGATTGTTGTGGTGGCTTTATTGTGTATCGGTGTTGCTTCGTTGACTAAAACCCTGGCCGGAAATCAATCTGGCCGGGAAATCTCCCTGATGAACTCGAATACGTCGGCTTCAATTGCAACTGAATCGATTGAACCGACCGAAGCGCCGTATGCCTATCCGACTCCGGAACCTTCTCCAACGCCAGAACCCACCCGGGCGCCCGGCGATACTCGAACCAACCCGGCAGATGGGGCGGTTGAAGTTTATATTCCGGCTGGCGAGTTCTTGTACGGGAAAAATCTGGTCACCAAGAACACGGATGCCTTCTGGATTTACCAGACCGAAGTGACAAACGGTATGTACGCGCAATGCGTGTATGCTGGCGTATGCCCCAGACCGAAAAGTGTTCAATCCTATACCCAAAAGCATTATTTTGATAATTCTGCCTTTGATAACTACCCGGTTATTTTTATTTCAGCCGAGGATGCAACAGCTTATTGTAAATGGGCGGGCGACCGGAGATTGCCCAATGAGGTTGAATGGGAAAAAGCTGCCCGCGGCCTGAACGGTTATCTCTATCCCTGGGGCGATACCGAGCCTAATTGTCAGCAGGCAAATTACGGCGGCGGCGGTTGCGAAGGCGATACCCAATCGGTTGGAGAGGCCAGCGTCGGCGATAGTCCTTTCGGCGTTAAGGATATGGCCGGAAACGTCTGGGAATTCGCAACCTGCGTCACGACCAGTTGTACCAAATACCAGACTGTCATCCGCGGCGGCTCGTGGCAGACCAAGTTCTACGAGGCGCGTACCTGGGTTTCTTATAATGTCCATCCCCAGAAAAAGGAAAAGGATCAGGGTTTTCGCTGTGCAGTTTCTGATTGATGTTATCGGAAGGCGGCAGATGCCCTGGATGAAATATCAGACTTAAAACTTAAGATTAACGAGAACTGGAGATTATGGCTGACTTAACCGGACAAATCATCAATCGACGCTACAAAGTTGAGGCATTTCTGGGGCGCGGGGGGATGGCCGAAGTCTATAAAGTTTGGGACGAGCAGCGCGCCACGCATCTGGCGCTCAAGCTGTTGCACGCTGATTTGTCACGTGATCGGTTTTTTCTGCGCCGTTTTCAACGTGAGGCAAGCAACCTGATGAAATTGCAGCATCCAAACATCGTGCGCTTCTATGGGTTAGAGCAAGATGATCTGCTCAGCAATAGCCTCTATGGCGTTCAGGATATGGCCGGTAGTGTGTTTGAATGGACTAGCTCGTTATATAAACCTTACCCTTATGATTCAAATGATGGGCGCGAGGATCCATCTGTTAATGGCGATCGAGTCCAGCGTGGGGGTGATGCACAGTATTTATGGAAAAATATTCGTTCTGCTTATCGCATTGGCCGATTGCCCAGTGGTTGGGATTATAACCTGGGTTTTCGTTGCGTATTTAGGGAATCGCCCTAAGAATCATTACTATTAGCAACGAGTGATTATTATTTGTTTATTAAAGAGGTTTTATGTCATCAAATTTGATCGGAAAGACGCTGCTCAACCAGTTCAAAGTGGAAGCCTTCGTCGCTTCGGGCGGGATGGGTGCGGTCTATCGGGTGCGCGATCTGAAGCGCAACGTACCCCTGGCAATGAAAGTGCTTCACGCCGATTTGGCCGACGACCCTTCGATTTTCAAACGCTTCCAGCGCGAGGCGCGCGCCTTACAGAAGCTGGCTCATCCCAATATTGTCCCTTTTTACGGCCTCTACGAAGCGCAGGATTTCTATTTTTTGGTCGAGCGTTACGTCGATGGCCCTTCGCTCAAGCAGGCGCTGCGCCGGCAGAAGGGTAAGCCGCTGCCTATCGGAGAAACCCTGACCTATTTGAAAGCCCTGTGCGCTGCCCTGGGTTACGCCCACACGAACGGCGTCATCCATTGCGATGTAAAGCCGGGCAACGTGATGATCGACCGCAATGGGTCGATTTACCTGACCGATTTTGGCATCGCCCGGCATGCCGAGAGCACCGAAACGACGCTGGGGGCGGTTGGTTCGCCGGCATACATGGCGCCGGAGCAGGTACGCGGCGAGGCAGTCACCCCGGCAACCGATGTTTATGCTATCGGCGTCATTCTCTTTGAAATGCTCACCGGCCGGCGGCCTTTCCGCTCTGATGAAAGCTCGCCTTCGTCATCCGATAGCAAGAACACCACTGGCAGCGAGCGGATTCGCATGGCGCAGATCTCACAGCCCGCTCCTGACCCGCGTACCTTCGAGCCGGGACTCTCCGGCGCACTGGCCCAGGTGGTGTTGAAATGCCTGGAAAAAGATCCTCGCAAACGTTTTCAAAGTACGATTGCTGTGTTGGATGCAGTTTGTCAGGCAACCGGAGTGAATGAGAGCAGCATTTCAGATACTATCCACATAACCGTAGATGAAGAAGATGGTGAGTTGTCTTCTTCCGATAGTTCGGTTCCGAAAAAATCCATCAACTACTGGCTGATTGCCGGGGCAGCGGTGGCCGTTATCATCTTTTTCATTTTCATTAATTCCGCAGGCAAAGGGGGATCGGATAGGTTTGAAAGTACTTTGCCCGGATATCAGAGTAGTGAGACCGTGGAAGTGGATACATCGGCAAATATTCAATCTGAGAAGGGGGATGGCAGCGAATCAGCTTCAATCGAAGAGGAGCCGGTGCAGCATTTGCCTGCACCGGCTGAAGAATTTGAACCGACCGAAGAACCCGAACCAACCGATACGACCGAGAAACGCTATTGCTCCGGGGCAAAACCGTCGCGAGTGAGCGTGGGAAATCGGGCCGTGGTTTGCACCCGCGAGGATCACCTGATCCTCCGCCAGGAGCCTAATAAAAGTGGTACGGAAATTATCCGGATTGTAACGGGAAGTCTTATCACAATCCTAAATGGGCCTGAATGCGGCAACGGATTTACCTGGTGGTACATCGAAAGCGAAGACGGCGATCGCGGCTGGGTGCGCGAGGGCAGCGACGAAGTCGATCCGTATTTTATTTGCCCTGTTCATTGATATTAGCAATGTGATTAAAACAACCCTATCAGGAGGATATTATGACACGCCGTAAAAGTTTGTTGATACTGATCGTTTTGCTCTTGTCCCTTTTTTCTGTCGCTTTTTCCTCGCTGCCAGCTACGGGCAACGAAACCGCAACCCTGCTCTTGTTCGATACTTCAGGGAGCATGGACGAAACTGATGCCAGCGGTATGACTAAAATGGCGGCAGCCATTGCCGCCGGTCGCCAGATCGTGAACATGATTGAAGCTGAGAACCGTTCGTCGTCTGGGGGAGCTGCTTCGATAGGCGTCGCCCATTTCAGTAATACGGTCGATATTGATCAGGCTCTGACAGAAGAGACCGGCAGCGCGGCTGCTGCGCTGGACAATTTGTATTCTGGGGGCGGCACCCGGATGCCGGACGGGATGAAACTGGCGATTGAGCATCTTTCTTCCCAGAGCGGGGGTAAAAAACCTATCCTGGTGATGCTCAGCGATGGACTACCGACCATCGGCTTGGGTATGGACAATAATGTGTCGTACGAGCAGTTGACGGCCCAGGTGCTCGCTCAGGCTGACGAGGCCGGGCGATTGGGAATTTGTATCTATACCATCGGCCTTGGCGATCCGGGAACGACCACAGATAATGGGAATCCATCGATCGATGAAGAATTACTGCGCGAAATTCCCCGAAGAGCCGGCTGCGGCGAGTATTATAACGCCCAGACTGCAATTCAACTGGCGAACATCTACGTCGATTTGCGCCACGCTTCGATAGGGAAAATTATGCTGAAACAGGACGGGCAAATCAACCAGGGAGCGCTGATCAACGTGGGCAGGGTATCATTCTCAGCGAACCAGGAACAGGTCTTATGCACACTCAATTGGCCAGGCAGCAAGCTGGAATTGGTGATGAATGACCCAGCCGGCAATCAGGTGACCACCAACTACAACGGCGCATCCATTTCATCATCTTCCACGCTGGAGACGATTGTCCTCGTAAATCCCAATCCGGGCGATTGGCAGGTATCGGTTGCCGGAATCGATGTGCCGGAAGGAACAACCTATTATCATGTGGTCTGTTCGGGCAGAGAAGCGCCGGCTACCGCAGTACCGCCGGCAACGCCAACTCCAGGCAATCCTGGCGGTGGGGGTGGGCTGCCGCTCATCTTTATCATCATCATTGTCGCAGTTGCCGGAATTGCCTTTTACATCATGCGTTCGGGCAAATCGGGTAAAGGATTGGGCAGTTCAGGTCAAACCGGGGCGGTTTTAGCCGGGGCAGGCGGAATGTATAACGGGCAGCAATTCCCCGTTAAAGCCAGTTTCACCATTGGGCGCGGCTCAAATTGCGATCTGCGGATCAATAGTGCAACGGTATCGCGTATGCACGCCCGGATCAATTTTGCATCGGGCGCCTGGCGCATCTACGACCTGGGCAGCAAGGCGGGCACCCTGGTCAACGGTCAGGCCGTACAGGTTGCTCACCTTCATTCAGGGGACCGGATTGGGATCGGTGAGACGAATTGGATTTTTCTTGAAAAGTAAAGGAATCGAATCATGGAACTGAAACAAGGTCAAATCATTGCGAAACGTTACCGGGTTGTTGAGCGGCTTGGGCGGGGCGGGATGGCCGAGGTTTTCAAGGTATGGGATGAAAACCGGGCCGCCTTTTTGGCGCTCAAATTATTGCACACCGACCTGGCTCAAGACCGGGTTTTCGTGCGCCGGTTCCGGCGCGAAGCCGAAAACCTGACCCGCTTGCAGCACCCTAACATCATTCGCTTCTATGGTATTGAGGATGACGATCTCCTGACTTTTATCCTGATGGATTTTGTGGAAGGATCGAATTTACGCGAGGAACTTTACCGGCTGAACGGAAAGCCGATGGCTGCAGCGCGGATCATGGAAGTGATGAGTCCGGTATGCAGCGCCCTGCATTATGCACATAAAATGGGACTGGTGCATTGTGATATCAAACCGGCCAACATTATGATTCACAGCAACGGTACAGTGCTGGTGGCCGATTTTGGGATTTCGCGGCATGCCGAAGGCTCGACAACGGTAACGATGGTGGGGGCAGGGACGCCGGCCTACATGGCGCCTGAACAGGTGAAAGGGTTAGACCCCGTCCCGCAGACCGACATTTACGCCCTGGGAGTGGTGTTATATGAGATGCTGACCGGCGGCGAGCGCCCGTTCACCGGAGAGCAGGCGACGATCACGGGATCGACTGGTGAGAAGGTGCGTTGGGAGCAGATCAATCTCACGCCGGCGTCGCCGCGGCGCTTTAATTCGGAGATCAGCGAGAGGCTGGAAACAGTGGTGATGAAATGCCTGGAGAAGGAGCCGGGGAGGCGTTACGCCAGCACGTTGGACCTGCTGCATGCGCTGGAAGATGCGCTTGGTAAAGTGGTTGTTGCTGCGCCGGCGCAGCCTGTTAGCGTACCGGCTGCTGCTCCGGCGAGCGAAGAATTGCGCTGCCCCAAGTGCGGTGAACCGGTTCAGCCGGATTGGAAAGGCTGCCCGCATTGCTCGATGGATTTGACGGGCAAAAAGGAAAGCACGACGAAAGAACTTGCCGGTGACCGGAAAGCCTGGTTTCGCAAATGGGGCTGGGCAGTGATTGCCGGCGGCGGGTTGGTGGTGATTTTAACCTTGATGATGATTTTAACAAAGGGTGGGGGGAGGCCGCTTGCGGCTATACTGGCAAGCCCAACGCCCACATTGACCTCAACCCCTACCATGACGCCGACGCCTGTCTATACCGCCACGCCGTCGATTAAAGCAGGAACAGCTCGTGTTGCCGATAAAGACGGGATGGTGCAGGTGTATGTACCGGCGGGAGAGTTTGAGATGGGTGCAGAGGATATGGGTGCTTCTGAAAGGCCAGTGCATACCGTGTACCTGGATGCCTATTGGATTGATAAAACCGAAGTGACTAACGAACAATATGCCAAATGTGTCAAAGCCGGTGCATGTCAGGAGCCAGAACGTGATGCGATAAATTATCCAGAAAACTATTACGGCAATGTAAAGTTTTCCAATTACCCGGTCGTTTGGATCAATTGGGCGCAGGCAAAAACCTATTGTGAATGGGCTGGACGGCGATTGCCGACAGAGGCAGAATGGGAAAAGGCAGCCCGGGGTACGGACGGGCGAAACTACCCATGGGGAGAAGGGATCGATTGCAGCCTGGCTTATTACGATGACTGCGTTGTTGAACGAATGCCTACAGAAGTGAAAAACTATCCGGAGGGCGCCAGCCCTTATGGCGTTCTGGATATGGCTGGAAATGTTGAAGAACTGGTAGCTGATTGGTATCAAGAAGATTATTATAGCGAGTCGCCAAAAGAGAATCCACAAGGCCCGACTTATGGGGAATACCATGTGGTACGCGGCGGTAGTTGGGAACTGCCATATCTTTTCGCTAGATCAAATGTTCGATTTTATTCAAGCGTTGATACAATTACTCCAGCAATGGGTTTCCGATGTGTACTGGAAGGAAATTCTTTGCCGTAAATCTTTTGTATATGCAGAATTAGGTATGAGTTAACTATGGAAGAGTAACTGATCGGGCAGGCGATCAAGAACCGCTACCGGGTGGATAAATTCCTGGGGCGGGGCGGGATGGCAGAAGTATATCGGGTATTCGACTTGCAGCGCATGGTGCCTCTGGCGATGAAGGTACTGCATGCCGATCTGGCCGAAGATAAGGTCTTCCTGCGCTGTTTTCGGCGTGAAGCCCAAACGCTGGAAAAGCTGCAACACCCCAACATTGTTCGCTTCTACGGCCTGGAAGAGCAGATTGAGCGCGTCTTTATGTTTTTCATGGATTACGTAGATGGGCAGACTTTACGCAAGGAAATATCGACCAACAGCGGCCCTCTTGCGCTTGATTGATAAACCTCATAATTCACCTTGATAGGGGAGCAGTTATTCTGTTGCACAATTTGTTTCTCGCACATGCAAGCATTCCGTTTTTAATCCAAAGATAGAGCTTTTAAAACAGCTCATCTTCCAATACAGAAAAATTCATATACGAAAACAGGGAAGGGGGGTTGAAAATTGTCAAACAATATGTTATAGTATTCATGCTTTCGATAAGTATCATTATCACAAACATAAAATCAATGGAAAACACATCAAATTTGCCTCCTAAAACGATCAGCACCCTTGTCGATGTCTATATCGATTCGGTCGCTCTGGCGCGCAGTGAAAACACCGCCCATACGTACCGTAACGCTTTGAATGCATTTCTCGCTGTGCTCGAGGTTTACAACGTCCCCCCTGCCAGCACCCCCCCTGCTGATTTGCCCGAAGATGCCATCGCCTGGTTTGCCCGTTACCTCAAGGATTTTGCGCCTACCACGGAACGGCTATATTTGACTGCTGTAACCGGCTTTTACGAATATCTGGCTGCCGAAGCCCTGGCGCCGGTTAATTTGCCGCGCATCCGACTGCTCATCCATCAACGCGCCCGCCGGCCCGGCCAGCGCCTGCCTCAATTCCCCAGGGATGCAATTGATAATATTATCATTTATATTAATAATATTAAAAATAATCCCGTGGAAGATGAAAATGAGCGCCTTCGCAACCTGCGTGACCGGGCGTTTTTGATCAGCCTGGCGGATACCGGCCTGCGCGTCCACGAAGCTTGTGGGCTGCGGCGCGGAGATATCGACTGGAACGAAGCCAGGGCAATCATCGTCGGCAAAGGCGACCGCCAGGCTGTGGTGCGTTTTTCACAGCGTTCGCTCAATGCCCTGCGCGATTATCTCACTGCTCGGTCTAAGTTGGATGGCGACTCCGGAAAGGCGTTATCCTCCCTGCCTCTCTTTGCCCGGCACGATCGCGGCGCCGGTAAAAAGATCAAGCCCATGACGACAACAACCGGCCGGAACATCGTTAATGAGCGGGTATTGGAAGCCCTTGGCGAAGAGGCAGTTGGCACCATAACCCCCCACTCTTTCCGCCATTACTTTGTCACCACCGTTTTACGCGGATCGGGCAATCTTAAACTGGCTCAGGAGCTTGCCCGGCATCGCAACATTGCTGTAACACAACGCTATGCGCATATATCCGACGACGAATTGGATCGAGGTTACTGGGAAATATTCGAGGGAAAATAATGCCCGTCGCTCATCTGCGATTTTATTCCGAATTAAATGATTTCTTACCGATCGACAAGAAATTTGTTTCCTTCCCACAGCCATTTAATTGGCATTGCTCGATCAAACACATCATCGAAGCGCTGGGCGTGCCGCACACAGAGGTTGACCTGATTTTGATCAATGGTCAATCGGTGGACTTCACCGCCCGCCCCAATGACGGAGATCATATCAGCATTTACCCTGTATTTGAAACGCTGGACATTACACCCGTCATTCATCTGCGCCCTGCTCCGCTACGGAATCCGAGTTTTATCCTCGATACGCACCTTGGAAAACTGGCTGCGTATCTACGCATGACCGGTTTTGATACACTCTATAAAAACGATTTCACTGATGAACAAATTGCGTTGATCGCCGCTCAGGATGGGCGTATTGTTCTGACCCGTGATCGGGGATTATTAAAAAGAAACCTGGTTACTCGCGGGTATATCGTTAGGCAAAACCTGCCCCGCTATCAGGTCTGCGAAGTGATTGAACGTTTTGATTTATATCAGTTATTAAGGCCTTTCCAGCGCTGCCTCAGATGTAATGGACTATTAGTCCGGGTTGAAAAGGAAGCCATTCTGGAACACCTTTTACCGGACACGGCTCGCTATTTTAATGAATTTTATCAATGCCAGGAATGTTGCCAGATTTATTGGAAAGGATCTCATTATCAAAAAATGCAGGTATTTGTTCAGGATATCATTGGTCAAAACATGGCAGATGCGCTAAAATAAGCGTCCACAATTTGATTGATCAGCAGTTCAGCACAGAAAGGACACAACGTAATGCATAATCCGGAAGAGATGTATCACATTCATTTGAAAGCCGGAGATGTTGGCCGATACGTGTTGTTGCCAGGCGATCCAGGGCGTAGCGAAAAGATTGCCGGTTACTTTGATAACCCCCGGTTTATTGCCAGTAATCGGGAATTTTGCACCTATACCGGGACGCTTTTGGGAGAGAAGGTATCTGTCACATCTACCGGAATTGGCTGCCCATCAGCCGCAATTGCAGTTGAAGAATTAAGCGCAATTGGCGCGGATACTTTTATTCGCATTGGCACAGCCGGCGTCATTCAGCCCGAATGTCACACCGGTGATATAGCCGTAGTTACTGCAGCGATTCGTGACGAAGGAACGACTCTGCATTATATGCCGGTTGAATTCCCGGCTGTGGCAGATATTGATGTGGTAAATGCATTAAGGGATGGCGCCCGCGAGACTGGCATCCCATATCATCTTGGCATTTCACAATCAAAAGATTCTTTCTTTGGTGAGGTTGATCCTGATCGCATGCCGGTCGCTGGCCGCCTGCACGAACGCTGGAAAGCCTGGGTCGCCGGCGGCGCAGTATGTTCTGAGATGGAGTCTGCTGCAATTTTTATTATCGCCAGCATTCAGCGCAAACGCGCCGGCGGGGTTATGTTATTAATTGGCGACCCGACCGAAAAGCCCCGCAATACACACGAAGCCGAGGCGCTTGAAGCGCTGCGCAGCGAAGACCGCGTGATAAAGACCGCCATCGCGGGATTAAAAATATTGATTGAGCGTGACAGAAACACGCCCCATTAATCTCATAAAATTGTAATCATAATCATATAGTCATCCGGATTGAAACGATGTTAGAATAATCATATTATTGTAAATTCTTTATTCTATTGTTTTATTCAGGAAATAGTTATGATAAAAATAGTCACCGATAGTACTTCTGATCTGGGGGAACAACTGACCTCGAAATATAATATTCAAGTTATTCCTTTATTGGTCAATATTAATAATTCCACTTATAAAGATGGCGTTGATATTTCTCCATCCGAGATATTTTCTCTGGTCAATAAAACAGGAGAATTACCCAAAACAGCGCCGCCATCCGTTGTCGATTATACGAGTGTCTTTGATTGCCCCGATGATGTTTTCTTTATTGGGATATCCAGCAAACTATCAGCAAGTATGGCCAATGCAAAAATTGCTGCGGATAACTTAAAAAAACAGAACATTCGCATTGTAGACTCATTAAATTTATCTACCGGCATAGGGCTTCTTATTCTGCATGCCGCTGATATGCGCGATGAGGGGAAATCGATTGACGAAATCGAAACGACAATTAAACAACTTGTTCCCAAGGTGCATACATCATTCGTGATTGATACGCTTACCTACCTTCACATGGGCGGCCGTTGTACAGCCGTGCAGGCGTTGGTCGGCAGTTTATTAAAATTAAGACCTGTCATTGAAGTCAGAGCGGACGGCACACTGGGCGTAAAAGATAAGGTTGGCGGCTCCAGAAAGAAAGCGTTAACATCCATGCTGGAAAGCTATAAAAAGGACCTTCCACTCATTGATTTGCGCAGAGTTTTTGTGACGCACTCTGGTTGCGACGATGACGCTCAATTCCTGGCGCATGAGATTAAAAAAATTAGCAATCCGCAGGAAGTGTTAATCACCACGGCCGGTGCAGTTGTTTCCAGCCATTGCGGCCCGGATACAATTGGCATCCTCTATTTAAAGAAATAGGTCTTTAATTTTTGATTTTTGATTAAGGCTTGACAGCTTTCTCTAATTGAAAGTATAATCGCTCTGCCTGGGTAAAGACAGGCTTTTTTGTGTCATTTTCAAAGGAGTAATGGAATGGTTCCTCAACCGAAGCGTAAGTTATCAAAAGGTCGTCGAGACCGCCGGCGATCCCAGGACGCACTCGAAGCCAACAACCTGGTCGCATGCAGCAATTGCGGTGAAATGCGTTTACCCCATCGTGTTTGCCCCAATTGCGGTCACTATCAAGGTAGAGAAGTTATCGCCGTCGAAAAAGAGAAAAAGAAGTAAAACAACAAGCCGTGTTAACCACGGCTTGTTTGCTTAATCCATACAATAAAAGCCCTCTATTCTTATCTTATCAGAGGGCTTTTGCCAATAATATTCCCAGAATCGCAACAATGATACCTACGTGCAGCAACAAATTACTCTGTGATAACCAACCCACTGGTACAAATTGAATGATGAGATTCAGTAGAATAAATATAATGCCAATGAGCGGAAGCAAGCCTTTTCTTTGTGAGAAAAAGTTTGATGCTTTATCCAGCCATGCAGAAAATGACTCGAGCATAATGAGTTACCTTTCCTTAATAAAAGGTTGAAATCGAACGGCCAACCGCCCAGGCAGACGCCCCTGCATCAGAACACCACCGCGAATGTGTTCGACTTTTTCAACACGTCCTTGCTCGTGAAACAAGGAAATAAGTTGCCCTTCTTGATAAGGCAGTTGGACATATATCTCCAGAAACTTTTCATAAAGCTCTGTCTCAATAATTTCAAGTAAATTCGGAATACCGGTCCCGTTCATTGCAGAGATTGCTACAGAATTTTCGAATTCCGCAGTTTTCAGTTGGGCTGTTTCGGGTTTGGCAAGTCGATCAATTTTATTTAATACTGTCAGAACGGGAATATGATTGGCGCCGATAATCTTCAGAGTTTCATACACCGATTCTGCCTGGGCCTTTGCATGCGGATGGGTAATATCAACGACATGCAGGAGTAAATCAGCTTCGGAAATTTCTTCCAGAGTAGCCTGAAATGCAGCAATCAATTCGGTTGGCAGCTTTTGAATAAACCCGACAGTATCGGTAATCAAAACAGGATGTCCGCCAGGTAATTCGACCCGACGGGTTGTTGGATCAAGCGTAGCAAATAACTGATCGGCAACGTAGATGTCAGTTTTGGCAAGCCGGTTTAAGAGTGTGGATTTTCCCGCATTGGTATATCCCACAAGCGCTATGAGGGGTATATGCGATCTTTTACGTTGGGATCGATAACGCATGCGGTGAGCGCGGACTTTTTCGATTTCATTTTTCAAGTGAGCGATTCGCTTGCGAACTTCTCTCCGGTCAACTTCCAATTGAGTTTCTCCCGGCCCGCGCAATCCTACACCGCCTACCGATCCGGTTCTCCCACCGCCGCCGCCAGCCTGCCGGGCCAGGTGCGTCCATGCTCTGGTTAACCGCGGTAAACGATATTCATATTGCGCCAGCTCAACCTGCAAGGAACCTTCGCGGGTGTGGGCATGCTGGGCAAAAATATCCAAAATCAAGGCAGTTCTGTCAAGGACTCTGACCGAATCCCCAAACAATCGTTCCAGTTCGCGTTGATGACGCGGCGAAAGGGAATTGTCAAAAATAACGACATCCGCAAGAACATCTTCAATTAAGATATTAATCTCTTCAGCTTTTCCTGATCCGATGAAAGTATCGGGATTGGGCTTGTCGAGAATTTGGATTGCTTCCCCAACAATTTCAAGTCCGGCGGTCTTTGCCAACAAACCGAGCTCGTCAAGAGAGTCCTCTAACGATAACAGGCCAGGTTGGCCTCGTAGTTCAACGCCGACTAAAAATGCGCGTTCCTGTGGCTGGTTTGTAGAAAGAAGTTGTCGTTTAGCAGGCATTCAAATAGAACTCAATAATTATTGATATTGTGTTGCGTGGGCGTTTCCCGCATCTGCTTGAATAATTTCTTTATTTTATCATCGGGAGATTCGTTTTCGATGGGCAATAAAATATGAAATGTTGATCCGGGACATTTCTTTTCATCACATCCTTTTGATTCGACCCAGATTGTTCCTCCGTGAGCAGTGATAATTCCTTTGGCTATATGCAGCCCTAACCCGGGCCCGCCGCCTTTGAATTTCGTTTTTCCGCTGGAATGAAGTGATGAATCTCCAACCCGAGAAAACTTCTCAAAAATTATTAATTGATCTTCGGGATCGATGCCAATGCCCGAATCTGCAATAGTTGTCTCAATAAATCCAGGTAATTTACGGCCATTGATGGTTATTTCTCCGCCATCAGGCGTATATTTTATGGCATTTAATAATACATTACGGAATACTTGAGTCAAACGTTCCGGGTCGCCAAAACATATCTCGTTACTGCCTGGAAAATCGATGATATTGAATTTCAATCGCCGGTTTTTAATAGGCGTTTCGAGTTCGGCTGCCAGTGTATATAATAACCTGTTCAGCCAGAATGGTTGGAGATTGAGCTTTAATAACTGGTTATCTATTAGCGAGACGTCAATCATATCATCAATGATCTGACGTAAGCGTTGCGAACCATGATCAATTCCATCCAGGAGAAGATTAATTTGTTCTGGCGAAGGGTTATTATTAATCGTCTCCCTGACCATTGCGTTATAGCCTTCCACCAGCGTGAGCGGTGTTTTTAATTCATGGGCAGCGACAGATATAAAATCAGATTTGCTGCGATCCAGGCGTTCCAATGCCTGCTGCGTCTGTTCGAGCTGATGCGATATATATTCAATCCGCTGGTCCATTTCGATATCGACCGCACGACTTAACGCGTAGGTATAACAGGGTATCAACGCCCCCAAGACTTCCATTGCTTCTTCATTGTCAAGCGTTTCTCTGGCAACTTCGTAGGTGTTGAACAAAAACTCATTTAACAAGGCGGGCAAATGAACATGCCTGTCTTCCAGGTCAGTTTGAGTTAGCGAAGTCGCCCATTCCTGAAGTAAAGGATCCAGCCATTCTGGTGTACCCGTTTCAACCGTTTGCACCAATAAATTAAAAAAATGATCCACTTCGTTCTGAAAATTTTCGCGAACGCCCACGCCGCGCGCCAGCGAATGCGCAACACGTGTCATCCAGGGCTTGCGGATTTTCTCAATCTTCTGAAGAATTTCAAGCATACTAATAGTGTATCCGAACCTATACTATTTTGCCAATAAAAAATGTCAGGTCATTTATAGCGCGTTGCGCGTAATATCCTGCACGTTGCCGTTTATTCAATTTTTGGTCAACATTCAATGGAGGTAATATCCCGAAATTAGCTTTCATGGGCTGAAAATTATCTGAATCAGCGTATGAGATGTAATAACATAAAGCGCCTAGCATGGTGGTTTTTGGCAATTGGATTGGCTGTAATCCTTTTATTTGCCGGGCTGCATTAATGCCAGCCAGTAATCCGGTGCCAATGTTGCCCATGTAACCTTCCACCCCGGTAATTTGTCCGGCGAAAAAAAGATTCTCTCTTGTTTTGAATTTTAAGTCGGGGCCTAATAATCGTGGGGATTGGATATAGGTATTTCGGTGCATTTCACCGTAACGGATAAATTCGGCATTTTCGAGCCCTGGAATCATCCTAAATACTCTGGCTTGTTCAGCGTATTTCAGGTTCGTCTGAAAACCAACCAAATTGTAAAGTGAGCCGGCAATATTATCTTGTCGTAATTGAAGAACCGCATAAGGTCTGCGTCCTGTATGCGGATCAGTTAAACCAACTGGCCTCATCGGTCCGTATGCCAATGCTTTTTCACCCCGCAATGCAATAATTTCCACCGGTAAACAGCCTTCAAAATAGGCTTTATTTGAAGAATTGATCCCATGCTCGACCTCTTCTTCAAAGGGCCTTAATTCTATTCGCTCAGCCCGCGATAATTCAGCAACAAACTTGATATATTGCTCTTTATCAAATGGGCAATTGATATAGTCTCCTCCATCATCTTCCCCACGCCCATAACGTGAAGCGCGAAAAGCAATATCCATATTGATTGAGTCGTAACTGACGATCGGGGCGATTGCATCGTAAAAATAAAGATTGTTAAATCCGCATATTTTCCTTATTTCAATACTGAGCGCTGGTGAAGTTAATGGGCCAGAAGCAATAACTGTTGGCGTAGCAGGAATTTGTTTCACTTCTTCCTGTATAATCTGAATGTTTGGGTGATTACTCAATGCTTCTGTAACCAAGGCCGAAAATGCTTCACGATCAACTGCCAAAGCGCCGCCTGCTGGCAAAGCAGTATTTTCGGCGCAATTCAGCAGTTTGGATCCCAATAATCGCAATTCCTGTTTCAGTAGTCCTGAAGCGCGATCAGGCAGGTTTGACCCAAGAGAATTGGAACAGACTAATTCGGCAAGTTTTGCGCCGGAATGAGCAGGAGTCATTACTGTTGGGCGCATTTCATACAAATGCACTTGAATACCAAGTTGAGCTGCTTGCCATGCTGCTTCGCACCCTGCCAACCCGCCGCCAACGATTGTTAGTATATTCACGGTAATCCTTATCGATTGTTTTTACAATTCTACCATTATTAAAAATCACGGATTAGTTTTACCATTTTGCGGTGGCACACAACTTGCAACCATTATGTAATCGAATTATACTTATTCTCAAGGTCTGGTGATAGATATGTTCCAATCTCATATTCAAGTCCTCCGTCCTTTAACGACCGCACATCTGGCGCAAACAATGACTCTACTCAGTCTGTCTGCTGCTGAATTGAGGCAGCAAGTTGAAGCTGAATTGGCTTCAAATCCGGCTCTGGAATTAACAAATGAAATACACTGTCCTACATGCAATCGGCTCATCCTGCATGGTGAACCATGTCCAGTTTGCAGCAGACCTTTGACGCAATCTCAAAATGAGCCCATCGTTTTTGTCTCACCGCGTGAAGATTTCTATACGGGGAACTATTCAGCTGAAAAAGATCTGCCGGAAGATAACTATTCCTCAGTAAATGATGATTTGCCAACATACGTGTTTCGTCAAATCGCTCCCGAGTTGGCTGAGCAGGATCGAAAGTTGGCTGCGTTTATCTTAACCCAGTTGGATGAAGATGGCCTATTGACCACAAGTTTAACCGAAATTGCACTCTATCACCATGTACCGATTTCGCGAATTCAATCGATCATTCATATCATCCAGCATGCCGAACCGATTGGCGTTGGCAGTTCATCTCCCGAAGAAGCGCTTTTAGTTCAGTTGGAAGTATTATCGGAAATGCATGAAATCCCTCCTTATGCAGAAGAAGCGATACGCTCTTACCTGGATTTACTGAGTCGGCATCAATATAGTGAATTAGCTCGGAAATTGGGGATAAATCTTCGCCAGGCTCAGGAACTTGCCAGATTCATAGGTGAAAATCTGAATCCATTTCCAGGTCGTTCACATTGGGGCGATAATCGAAACCCCGGCGATATTGCTCCGCAAGTGTACCATCAGCCAGATATTCTCATCTCGTTCCTTCATGGAAAACAGGAGGATCAACTTGTCGTTGAAGTCATTTTGCCCATATCAGGTACGTTGCGAGTCAATCCGTTATTTCGGCAGGCAATAAAAGTCGCCGATGAAGACAAAATTGATGAATGGAAGGCTGATCTGGAAAAAGCTTCTCTGTTTGTAAAATGTTTACAGCAACGCAATAATACCATGTTGCGCTTGATGCAGAGATTGGTTAATTTGCAGTATGATTTTATTATTTCAGGTGAAACAAGTATAAAACCGCTTACCCGTGTTCAGCTTGCCCAGGAATTGGATGTTCATGAGTCGACTATTTCCCGCGCAGTTTCAGGGAAATGTGTCCAATTGCCAAATGGTCGGATAGTTCCCCTGTCTAAATTCTTTGATCGCAGTCTGCATGTCAGAACGATATTGCGGTCGCTAATTGAAGAAGAACATCGACCCTTCAGTGATACTGAATTAGCTGCCCTATTAACCCAAAAAGGATACCCGGTTGCCAGAAGAACGGTTGCAAAATATCGCGCGATGGAAGGTATTCTGCCAGCCCATCTGAGACATTCGCGGTTTATGGCTCCAGTTTCTACATGAGTACCCCAACAACCCGAATACCCCCCACTTTTACCAACTGGCGCGGTAGGCAAATTGGCGCTGCCGAAATAAATTCATTGATCAATATATCTCATGATGCAGCATTGATCATAGACAACAGAAAAGGGATTTTATCTTTTGCAAACAGCAGTTTATCTAAACTGACTGCATTTTCAAACGCTGAATTAGTCGGCATCAAGTTAACCGAGCTGATTCCAGATATATCGATCGACAATGTTTTATCGGGGGAATGCCACGAAAAGTTATTATTGAGACGAAATCGCGACCCATTACCAGTATTAGTGCGCGGCACCCAACTTGATTCTTACAACCAATGGATTTATTTAAGTCTGACGCCAACTTCATTTCATCAAAAAAAGAGTGAGGAGTTAGTCAGGCAAACGCAATTACTTCCACTCTTGCAACAGCTTTTTAAAATCCCCTACCAATTGGATATCGAGAGCACACTTTGGGAAATTTTAAAAATTGGCCACGATTTACTCGGTTCGAATTATCTATGTATCTATAAGGCGGAAGTAGAGAACCCGCAATTGCGAAAAATCGTTGTTTGGGAAAAATTGGGTGAAGATGTTTTACCTGATATTCTATCTTCCTCCAGCTTGATGGGAATGCAAAATTTGTATAATTGGACGCCGGCAACAAAGGCATTAACTGATTTACACCAGCATGCTCGGAAGATGGATCTGACTTATGTTGCTTCTGCTCCTCTAGGGCAAAAAGGTGCATTATCTGGGTTGGTTGTTGCTGCCGATAAGATTGCGCCTTCCCCTGATACTCAGGTGCTTCCGATAATTGAGATTCTGGCGTGAGTGATAACAAATGTATTTGAAAATTATATTCTTGTAACTAATCTGGAAGGTCAGGTTCAAAAATATCAACAATCCTTAAGAGTTCATGAAGCAATTTTAGAAAATTCTCGCGAGGGTGGATTCGTCCTTAAGAAG
>CAZDAW010000064.1:0-19550 GCA_964503685.1 uncultured Anaerolineaceae bacterium
TCATTGCCAAGGAGCGCCCCTGCGGGATACGCTGCGCTAAGCGGCTGACATCGCACCCGAAGGGCAGCAATCTCTTTCTAGAGATAAGAGAGACTGCTTTGTTTGGAACATCGGGCAAACTCGATTGGGTGTGGGGGTGGTTATATGTTGCCAGTCATCTGGTCATTGTCGTTTTCAATGCGGTGATTTTACTGCCCAGGCATTCCGAACTGATTGCTGAGCAGAACTCGATGGTTATAAGGAATATGCTGAAAAGGTGCATTACCGCTTGCTGCCGGGTATCTGGTAATTAACGCAGTGGTATAAATGTCGCACATTTCGGGCGGGCAGCGCGCCTGCCCGGAGTGTGTTACAATCATGGAACGGAGGAAACGAATATGCCCATCTTCGACTACCCCATTGATCAACTTCGAACCTACCTTCCGCCCCGTCAGGAACCTCCAGATTTTGATGCCTTCTGGCAGCAGACGTTGTCAGAAACGCGTTCACACCCACTGGATGCCCGCTTTGAAGCAGTGGATTTTGGTTTAAAAACCGTGGAGACTTATGATGTTACATTTGCAGGTTATGGGGGACAGCCAATTAAGGGATGGTTTATTGTGCCAAAAAATCATTCAAACAGGCTGCCGGGTGTCGTGGAGTACATCGGCTATGGCGGTGGGCGCAGCCTGCCCATTCGCTGGTTGTTGTGGCCCAGTCTGGGATATGCTTATCTTGTGATGGATACGCGCGGGCAGGGCAGCGGTTGGGAACCCGGCGACACGCCGGACATCCAGCCCGACGGCAGCAGCGTGCATGCGCCGGGCTTTCTTACGCTGGGCATCCTCGATCCGAAAACGTATTATTACCGGCGCCTGTTTGCAGACGCGGTGCGTGCTGTTGAAACCCTCCGTACACACCCGGCGGTTGACCCGGAGCGCATTGCTGTGACCGGTGGAAGTCAGGGCGGCGGGATCACTCTGGCCGTCAGCGGCCTGGAACCGGCAATAAAAGTCGCCATGCCAGATGTACCTTTTTTGTGTCATTACCGGCGGGCGGTTGAGTTGACCGACACGTATCCGTATAATGAAATCACTGAGTTCTGCAAAATTCACAACGATAAAGTTGCCGCTGTTTTCAATACCCTCTCATATTTCGACGGGGTCAATTTCGCGGCAAGGGCGCACGCCCGGGCGTACTTCAATGTCGGTCTTATGGATAATATCTGCCCTCCCTCGACGGTTTTTGCCGCCTATAACCATTACGCCGGCCCTAAACAGATACAGGTTTACGAATTCAACCAGCACGAAGGCGGCGGTATTTTCCAGGATTTTGGGAAATCTAAATTCCTGGCGGAAGCTCTATAGCAAAAAGGTTTATACCCGCCCTGTGATACCAGGATGATCAATGACTTTTCATTGGTGGAAAGATTAAGGATCAATATGGCAATATCTGACAACACAATTGCACAAGCGACGAAGGCAGGAAGAAAGAATGGCAACCTTGCCAAGGCGATCGGCTATTTTACCGCTTTTATCACCCTGGGGCTAATCAGTGGGGCAATAGGCCCAACGCTGCCTTCTCTGGCAGAGCATACAGGCAGTACATTATCTGCAATCAGCGTACTTTTCATCCTGCGCAGCCTGGGTTATATCCTTGGTTCTGTCCGCCTGGGTAAATTATATGACCGAATACCTGGACATAAAATCATGGCGGCAGCAGTGGCATTGATGATGTTGATTGCTGCGCTCATTCCTGCTGTTCCGCGTCTGTGGCTGCTGGCCGCCATTCTCTTTTTGATGGGTTTGGGCGAAAGTTTGACCGATGTGGGCGGTAATACACTGCTGGTGTGGGTTTATGGACGTAAAGCTGCTCCTTACCTGAATGGCTTGCACTTCTTCTTTGGGCTTGGCGCATTCATTGCGCCTATTATTGTCGCCCAGGCGATGCTGATGACGAATGATATTTATTGGGCTTATTGGACGCTGGCAATCCTCCTGCTGCCGGTGATTATCTATCTGTTCCGCCTTCCCAGCCCTGTTGTGCAAAACCCTGAAGCTGTTAAAAAAGAAGAGAGTCCCGGCGGCAAAATTGATATCTGGCTGGTCGTCCTCATCGGCGCTTTCTTCTTCTTTCACGTTGGCGCTGAAGCCAGTTTTGGCGGATGGATTTATACGTATGCGGTAAAACTGAATCTGACGAATACAACAATCGCCGCTTATCTGACCTCGGCCTTCTGGGGTTCGATGACCATTGGTCGGCTGGTTGCCATACCGATTTCGGCCCGGGTCCGCCCGCGCTATATTTTGTTCGGAGATCTTTCAGGCTGTCTGGTCGGTCTGATGGTCATTCTCATCTGGTCAGGCTCGCTGACGGCAACATTTATTGGCACATTTATCTTGGGTGTTTCGATTGGGCCTCTTTTTGCCAATACCATTTCGTTGGCAGAAAGACGGATGAAACTCACCGGAAAGGTAACCGGCTGGTTTTTTATTGGCACCAGCACTGGAAGTATGATTATTCCCTGGCTGATCGGGCAAATGATCGACAATATTGGTCCGCGCTCGATGATGGTTACAAGCGTGGTCGCTATTGTCCTGGCAATCCTCATGTTGGGAATATTGATTACTTATTCTGAAAAACACCTCCAGCCTGGTTCTTCGAGGGAGATATGACTCGGAAGTTTTTAGCGTCTTTAAAATGATGGCGACAAAGAATGCAGGTCTGAGTCCAAATGAGGTTCCTCCGATTTACATCGTATCCGGTGGAGTCGGGGCAAGTGGAGAGCAATTGGTTTACACAGTTCTGGCGCAATTTCCGGGTAACAAAGTGAACGTTATAACCAGACGGAATGTGCGTCATATGGAGCAGTTGGAAAGCATTCTCGATGAAGTTGATAAAACCGGCGGGCTTGTTGTGCTAACTCTGGTCGACGAGAATTTACGAAATCAGATGATCGCAATGGCCTGCCAGCGAAAAGTTTCGGTTGTCGATTTGATGGGCGATGTGTTATCCTGGTTAAGCAATGCTCTGGGAAGGGCGCCGCTTGGTCAGCCTGGTCTCTATCGGGAACTCAACAAGGCCTATTTTGACCGAATCGCGGCTATTGATTTTGCCAAAGCGCATGACGACGGACAAAATCCGCAGGGTTGGCCCTCGGCTGAGATTGTATTAATCGGCGTATCGCGTACGGGTAAAACACCATTGAGTATGTACCTTTCTGTATTGGGCTGGAAGGTAGCTAATATTCCACTTGTGTTTGGCTCGCCGCCTTCCCCCGCTATATTTACGCTGGATCACCGGCGAGTAATCGGTTTGACGATCGAGCCGGGTCAGTTACTCATCCATCGCCAGCAGCGACAGAAAGCGCTCGGCGTTACGGGCGTCTCGGATTATGTCAATCCCGAAAAAATTTATGAAGAAATCCAGGCGGCGCGAGATATCTTTCGCCGGGGCGGTTTCTCAGTCATCGATGTGACGGATAAACCCATTGAAACAAGCGCCGATGAGATTATTAAACACATTTCAAGACTGAACAAAGCAGGATAATATGATTAACAATATAAACAAAGCAGCAACGGCCATTATGTTTGATATGGACGGCGTAATAATTGATACTCGCCAGTCGGTGATAGAGTTTTGGAATTATGTCGCGACAAAATTAGATGTTACCCTGTCGCCCGCTGATTTTGACCGCCATATTTTCGGTTGTCCATCCTCGCGGACGTTGGATAAGCTTTTTCCGAATCTTGATCAAGCGACCCGGCAATGGGTGTTTGATATGGAAGTCGAGTTTGAAAAGAAGGCGATTTACACTCCCATTCGGGGGGCAATTGCCCTGTTGACCGGCTTGCGGGCTTATCACATTCCCCTGGGATTGGTGACAAGCCGTCAGCCATGGGAAATGGAAGGGATCTACCGTCAGGTGGACGTTGAAAGTTATTTCTCGATTGTGGTGACATCCGGTGATATTACCCAGGGTAAACCGCACCCGGCCTGTTATTTAAAAGGCGCCGAGTTATTGAAGATGCCGCCGGAGACATGTCTGGTGTTTGAGGACTCGGTCAGTGGTGTAAGTGCAGGCAGCGCAGCCGGGGCCTTATGTATCGGCGTGCAGCCTTCTGAGAGTATCGCCAAAAACTTGCTGGATATTGGAGCAGCCGCGGTTGTGCCTGACCTGACGCAGGTAACGGTATCGAAATCCCGCGAAGATCATGAAATCTATCTGTCGCTTAACGGAAATGGCCGGATCAAATTAAAACCATAAAGTGCTGCTTGCCCACCGATATGTCATAATAACAAGATACTCATTAACTTCCTTTTGTATTTAAAAAGGAGTTTCAACAACCGACAGTCGGTTGATTGGCCTCTCTGAGCCGGATTTGGATGATTATGCTGACCGTGAACCGTATTGTCTGGCGATGGCCGGAATGAGATATTCCTGAAAAGCGCGATCCTGGTCGAAATCAGGCTGCCAACCCCAATCTCTACGGGCTGCGCTGTCGTCCACATCGGCCGGCCAGCTATCTACAATACCCTGGCGCGCCTTATGCACCTCGAAAGTAATTTCTGAATTAGGGAAGGCTTTTTTGACAATCTGGTAGATCTCTTCTGCAGATGGGCTGAAACTGGTGACATTATAAACAAGCTGAGTCAGTTTGTCCTTTGGGGCGGCCCATAGTTGAATCAGAGCTTTGACGGCATCAGGCATGGCCATAAACGGCAGGCGTGTATCGGGGCGAACGAAACAGGCATATGGCAGCCCCTGGGCAGCGTGGTGCAACATTTCAGGGCCGTAGTCGCTGGTGCCGCCGGTGGGTATCGTTACCGCGCTGATCAAACCGGGGAAGCGAATGGCGCGAAAATCGACGCTGTGCGCCTGCCGATCGACGGCAAGTTGGCGGTAATAGTTAGCATAATAACGCCCCAGGTGTTCGCAATAAAGTTTGTTGCAGCCGTACATCGTGGTTGGCTGGCAATACTCGTCTTCTTTAATTTTCCCAATACGTTCTTTGGTTTTCAGGTCAGGCAGTCCATACGCGGCAATGGATGAGGGATAAATAAACTTGACCGATTTACCCTGCCAACCTGCCTGCTCAACGGCCAGACGCAGTAAATTCAACGTTCCATCTACATTGATCGTTTGGGCAGCTTCAGGATTGTATTCGGCTTTTGTTGATAGAATGGATGCCAGATGATAGATGGTGCGGATGGCGTATTCGCTGACTAACCGCCCCAATAACATCTTATCCAGAATATCGCCCAGAATAAATTTATGACAGTAAGGGATCAAACTATCGTCTAACGGCTGAATATCCATCGCCAGAATTTGAACATCGCCCCTCTCGCCCAAATGAGTGATCAATCCGTGACCGATCTCGCCATTTGCTCCTGTGATCAAAACGACCTCTTTGCGCATGGTTACCCTCTCCTGTGGAATTAAATTATAAACTTATTATAAGTGAAAATGACCGGATTTTCGGTGATTGTTTAGCGATGACATTACTGAAAGCCATAAAAAGCCCGGCCAAGAGGTAAATTTTCCGCTTTACATTCTGACAGCTTTCAGGTAAGATTATTTTGTTAATTTCAGGTAAGATTTATAACAAAAAAATAAAATTAATGTTATCCTGAATACTATGCGACTTTATCAACTTTATCATTACATACGCCTGGAGGGGCTATGACAGATCTGATCAAGCAGATAGCCGATGATTTACAGCAAAAAATTCATGAATTTCGCCCTGAAGTGGAAGTGCGTGATATCGGGACGGTTCTTGAAGCAGGTGATGGTATCGCACGCGTACGCGGCCTGAATGATGTTCGCTCGCAGGAGCTGGTGCAGTTTGCTAACGGCGTGATGGGGATTGCTTTCAATCTTGAACAGGATACGGTGGGTGTCATTATCATGGGGGATTATTCCGGCATTGGCGAGGGGATGCAGGTGCGTTCGACAGGCCGGATTGCTTCGGTGCCGGTAGGTGAAGGACTGATCGGTCGGGTAATCAATGTGTTGGGTGAACCAGTTGACGGCAAGGGGGCAATTAACTTTACCAAATATCGCCCAATTGAACGGATTGCGGCAGGAGTAATTGATCGTCAGGATGTCGATACACCGGTTCAGACAGGCATTAAAGCCATCGATTCAATGATTCCGATCGGGCGTGGTCAGCGCGAATTAATTATCGGCGACCGCCAAACCGGGAAAACCGCCATAGCTATTGATACGATCATCAACCAGAAGGGCAAAGACCTGATCTGTATTTATGTGGCGATTGGGCAGAAGAAGGCTGCAATTGCGCGCACTGTGGCGCTGCTGGAGCAATACGGCGCAATGGATCATACCATCGTGGTTATTGCACCAGCGGATGATCCGGCTGCTTTGCAATATATTGCCCCTTATGCAGGGTGCGCAATTGGGGAAGAATTCATGGAAAACGGGAAAGATGCCCTGGTTGTGTATGACGATTTGAGCAAACATGCCTGGGCTTACCGTCAGGTATCGTTGTTGCTGCGCCGCCCGCCGGGCCGTGAGGCGTATCCTGGTGATGTGTTTTACTTACATTCCAGGTTGCTGGAGCGCGCCGCCCGTCTGGATATCGAGTATGTAATTACGAAAGCGGATTTCGCTCGCGATGAGGCTGAACCTGCTGATGCTGTTGACGGTAAAGTCTATAGCGGCCCAGTATCCAGGCATGATGCTGAACAGGCGCTCAGAGCAATGACAGACGCCAGCCAGTATAAGATCGTAAAGGTCAAAGGCTCAGGCGGCTCGTTGACAGCTTTGCCCATCATCGAAACACTGCTGGGCGATGTTTCGGCTTACATTCCAACCAACGTGATCTCGATCACCGATGGGCAGATTTACCTTGAAAGTAACCTTTTCAATGCCGGTATCCGCCCTGCAATCAACGTTGGTATCTCGGTTTCCCGTGTTGGTGGATCGGCGCAGACCAAGGCCATGAAACAGGTCGCAGCGCGCCTGCGCCTGGATATGGCAAGTTTTCGTGAACTGGCGGCTTTTGCCCAATTTGGATCCGATCTGGATAAATCGACCATGGCGCAATTGAACCGTGGGCAACGCCTGCAGGAGATCCTCAAGCAGCCCCAATATCAGCCCATGTCGCTGGAAGATCAGGTTATCGTCTTTTTTGCAGGAACGAACGGTTTTGCTGATAATGTGCCTCTGGATCAAATGAAGAAATGGGAAACGGCTTTACTGCGCGACATGGATATGCGGTATCCGGAAATAGGCAAAGATATTGCGGCGCAAAAACGAATCACTTCTGAAACAGAGGAGCGATTGCGCAAAGCGCTGCAAGAATTTAAACTATCCTGGCAGAACGAATAAGGCGAACAGGCTATGGCATCCCACAGGGAAATGCGGCTCCATATTCGGAGCGTAAAAAATATTGCCCAGGTGACGCGTGCTTCAGAGGCTGTCAGCGCCAGTAAGGTAAAACGCGCTATTGCTGCTGTGCAGGAAACCAAAGCGTATGCTGATAAAGCCTGGATGTTATTAACCCATCTGGCTGAACAGCCGGGCCATGCCAGCATGCACCCTCTTTTAGCAGACCGGGAAGAGAAGAATCGTGTACTTGTCGTTGCCATCAGCAGCGACCGTGGATTGGCCGGATCATTCAATGCCAATCTTGTGCGTTTCACCATGGAACATTTTGCCCGTTATCCGGTACGGGTCAGTTATGTAACAGTTGGACGAAAAGGCCGTGATATGATCTATCGCCGGCGTGGCGAGATCATCGGAGAATTTAGCAACATCCCTTCACCTCCCACTGCTTCAGATGTCTCGCCAATTGGTAAACTAATCTTGGACGATTTTCAGACTAATGTAGTTGATTCGGTTTATCTCGTTTACACTGATTTCATCAATATGATGGTTCAAAAACCGGTTCTCAAAAAATTATTGCCTCTCCGTGTAGAGGATAAAGACCGGGTAATGGATTTTGATACATCCCATCACAATACCAGCAATGTGTTTACGTATGAGCCTGGCCAGAGTGAAATTCTGGATGAAATCGTGCCTCGATTTACTGCTTTGCAGGTTTATCAGGCAATTCTGGAATCTCAGGCCAGTGAACATGCGGCGCGCATGGTGGCAATGAGACAGGCCACTGATAATGCAACAGAGCTGATTAAAGATTTAGAGTTACAATACAACAAGTCCCGCCAGAAGTCGATTACTGATGACATTCTGGATATTTCTGGTGGCGCAGAAGCGCTGGCGCAGGTAATGGCGCAGATTCGTGGAGGTAATGATTATGAATAGTTCAGCCGGTAAAGTTGTACAGATTCAGGGTGGGGTTGTGGACGTTGAATTTGGAGAGGGTAATTTGCCCGATATTTACGAGGCTATCGAAGTCCCTCGCGAAGGACAATCCAAACTTGTTTTAGAAGTGCAGAAACATCTGGGCAGTTCGAGTGCTCGCTGTGTGGCGATGGACACGACCGATGGATTGCAGCGCGGTCTTCCTGCGTACCGCACGTTTAAACCGATTGTCGTGCCGGTTGGGCCGGGTACTCTGGGAAGGATATTCAACGTTCTTGGCGAAACGGTTGACAAAAAAGGTCCTGTTCAGGCAACTGATTACTACCCGATTCACCGTCCCGCGCCGAGTTTTGATGAACAATCCACACGGGTTGAGGTCTTTGAAACGGGTTTGAAGGTTGTGGATTTGATCGCCCCCTTTACTCGCGGCGGTAAAACCGGTATTTTTGGCGGCGCAGGAGTTGGCAAGACCGTCATTATTATGGAACTGATCCGGTCAATCGCTACCGTTCATCAGGGTAATTCGGTCTTCGCTGGAGTAGGCGAGCGCACACGTGAAGGAACACAACTCTACCGCGAGATGTTGGAATCAGGGGTTATGAAAGATACGGTCATGGTTTACGGTCAGATGAATGAGCCGCCAGGCGTGCGTTTGCGCGTGGCGCTTTCTGCTCTGGCGATGTCCGAATATTTCCGCGATCAGGGTAGAGACGTACTGCTTTTCATCGATAATATTTTCCGCTTTACCATGTCCGGTTCAGAGGTGTCAGCCCTGCTTGGTCGTATGCCTTCGGCAGTTGGTTACCAACCTACATTATCGACTGAAATGGGTGAATTGCAGGAACGAATCACATCAACCCGGAGCGGTTCCATCACTTCGATGCAGGCTGTTTATGTGCCGGCTGACGACTATTCCGACCCGGCGCCTGTGGCGACTTTCACTCACCTGGATGCTACCATTGCCCTGGAGCGCGCCATCGTTGAAAAAGGCATTTATCCGGCGGTAGATCCTTTGACCTCGACATCGCGTATCCTCGACCCGCGAATTGTAGGAGAGGAACATTACCGCACTGCCCGGGAAACACAGTTGGTATTACAGCGTTATAAAGACTTGCAGGATATCATCGCCATTCTGGGTATCGATGAGTTGAGCGAAGACGACAAGCTGATCGTTTCACGCGCCCGCAAGATCGAAAGATTCTTCTCTCAACCGATGTATGTGGCCGAGCAATTTACCGGTATTCCGGGTCGTTATGTGCCTTTGCGCGAAACGGTACGCGGTTTTCGCGAGATTTTGGATGGAAAGCACGATGATCTTCCGGAACAGGCTTTCAAAATGGTTGGCACGATTGATGAAGCAGTTGAAGCCGCAAAGACACTGTCTGACTAGTTTATTAAACCACCATCCGGCAGCATGGGAAAACCCCATGTGTTGGATAAAAGCAGGAAACAGATATGCCAATCTATTGTGAAATCGTTTCACAGGACCGCCAGGTTTTCAAAGGCGACGTTGAGATGGTTGTGTTGCCCGGTGAAGAGGGCGAGATGGGGATTTTGCCAAATCATTCCGCCTTGCTCACTACATTAAAGTATGGGGTGATCAAGATAAAACGGAATGGCGCGGAGGATATGTTCTTCACTGTAGCCGGCGGGGTGGCGGAAGTTTTACCGTCTCAGGTAACCATCCTGGCTGATGCGGCGGAAAATGTTGCAGAAATTGATGAGCAACGCGCTGCTGCTGCCCGCAAGCGAGCAGAGGATTTGCTTAAGCAGGGCCCTCCGCCGGATACGGATACCTATCTGAAAATCCAGGCAGCCTTACGTCGGTCTGATCTGCGCCTGACCGCTGCGCGAAAATATAAACAAGGCCGGCGGTAAAATTCGTTTTTTTGTTGAAATAAAACAGGAAGGATATCTATAGCTTTATGCCAGGCTTTACACGCGAATTGGGCATTGACCTGGGGACTTATCACATTGTTGTGGCCGAGGGGGATAAGATCCTCATCCAGGAGCCTACCGTTGTGGCTATTATCATTGATGAGCAGAAGATGGTCGCCTGGGGGCGCGAAGCGCGTGATATGTATGGTCGGGTACCCGAAACGATCGAGGTCGGGCGACCGCTGCAAAACGGCGTCATTGCCGATTTCGAAATCACTGAGAATTTGCTGCGTGATTTAATTAAAAAAATCACCGGGCCAATGGGTTTTTTTCGTCCGCGAGTGATGATTACCGTACCTTATGGGGTGACAAGCGTCGAAATGCGCGCTGTGCATGAAGCTGTTCTGGGCGCCGGTTGTCGGGATGTCAGCCTTATTCAGCAGCCGCTGGCGGCTGCACTCGGCGTGGATTTGCCAATTGGCACACCAACGGGGAATATGATCCTCTGTCTTGGGGCCGGAACGTCGCAGGCCGCAGTTCTGGCGATGTGGGGGATTGTTTCTGCTGAAACCTTAAGAGCCGGTGGACTGGCAATGGATGAGGCAATTATGGCTTACGTGCGCAGGAAATATGGGCTGGTCATTGGACAGCCGACCGCCGAACAACTTAAATTACGAATTGGCGCAGCAGTACCACAGGCAGAAGAGAACAGCATGGAGGTTCAGGGGCAGGATCAAATCAGCGGCTTGCCGCGTCCCGCGGTGCTGACTACCGGTGAGATTGTTGAAGCATTGCAAGAGCCGTTAAAAGATATCGTCGAAACTGCCCGCAAGGTGTTGGAAAAAACCCCCCCCGAACTGGTTTCTGATATTATCGACCGCGGTGTGGCGTTGTGCGGCGGCACGGCGCTGTTACGCGGGATTGATAAGTTACTCACCAAATCTTTAGGCATACCCGCCTATCTTGTTGATAATCCGGTCACCTGTACCGCTGAAGGCATTATCGTAGCGATGAAAATGTATCCTCTTCTCAAACGTAATTTACCTGTTACGTAATCTCGAAAGATGATGATTACGAGATAATTTTGAAGTGAAGGTAACATAATCTGATAAAAAAACAAGGGTGGGTTCCAACCCCACCCTTTCGTTTTGCATAGCGGGTTTTCGACGCGATACGGTATATAATCGCGCGGATTAGCGGGCTTTTTTTGATGATTAACTGATGGCGCTTTTCTTGGTACGCGCCAGATTCACTGAAAATTGATTGTCGCTGACAGGATCCAGGGCAAATACAGGCGGCTTTCCGTGCGGCCAGGGCGCCAATCCATGATTGCGCAGCCACTTCCCGATTTCCTTGCTGATCAATGGATAAGGCTCTTCGCCCCAAAATTGCGTTTTATTGATCGCTATCTCAAATGTTTCCTTACCGTCTTCAATTTCGATTACAATTTTTTCCCAATCCTTTTTGAAATATTGATCACGATCAGGGAGGTTGACTTTAAAGCCATATCCTGTCCCATTCCGGTTATGCGCGCCATTATTCCAGGCTGAAACGATCATAGGGTTATCCTCCTGTTATTTTCCATTGAGAGATCTTCCACTACCTGGATTATAGACAAATTACGCTATTATGGCAATAAATTTTTTATTCTTGCTTGACCCTGTTCGGAAAGGGCTGTAAGATTTAACGTATGCCAGATCTTATCGGTCAAATGCTGGGACGTTATCAAATTCTTGAAGAACTTGGCGCTGGCGGCATGGCAAGTGTTTACAAGGCTTTTGATATCCGTCTGGAACGCTATGTTGCGATAAAAATCATCCGGCCTGATTTGTTCAGAGATAAAATTCCCCATGAGATATTAAAACGTTTTGAACGGGAAGCCAGAGCATTGGCACGTCTTTCGCATCCCAATATTGTCAAAATCCATGATTTTGGCGAGCATAATGGTTTGCCATTTTTGGTAATGGAATGTATTTCCGCGGGAACGCTTAAATCAAAAACTGGCTCAACCGTGCCTTACAAAGAAGCAGTTGACCTGCTTTTACCCATTGCACGGGCTTTGGAATATGCGCATCAGCGAAATGTGATTCACCGGGATATCAAACCGGCCAATATTTTGCTGACTGAAGAAGGTATACCGATGCTCACCGATTTTGGCATTGCCAAGATTATTGAGGCGAGAGACACAGACAGGTTAACAGACAGCGGTACGGGGATTGGCACACCTGATTACATGGCGCCTGAACAGTGGTTGGGTGAAATACTTCCTCAGAGTGATATGTACTCGCTTGGTGTGATCTTTTATGAATTACTGACTGGCCGTCTTCCCTATGCTGCCGATTCACCCGGCGCGGTTTTACTCAAACAGGCCAATGAACCACTTCCATTAGCAAGCAGTTATGTATCGGATTTACCGGAGAAGGTTGACCGGCTGTTGTGTAAGGCCCTGGCCAAGGAACCTGAAGATCGGTTTGGGGATATGGCAGAGATGATTGCTGTGCTTGAAGAACTGGCGTGTGACGACCTGACAGTAGAAGCAGCTTTGCCCGCGCAGCGGGAAGATGACAGTCTGTCTCAGGGCGCGCTGCATGTAAAAACTGAACCAACCCGTACCTTGCCCACATCCGTTGTTATATCCACCCAACCTGACGCTCCAGCCGAGTCATACGTTTGGCTTAAAAACCTTTTGACTAACCGTTTGGTTATATGGGGCGCTATCTTCACGTTTCTGCTGGGCAGCCTGGTATTTGGGTTGTTTACTTTATTCGGCGGCAAAGATGGGCATGAGCCGATTGTTTCGATACAGCCATCGGTTGACGAAATTGTGATCACGCCGTTTGTGATCGATACTTCTGCTATGTTGCCGATTGATACGCCCACACCGGAGTTGGAAATAACCGGCGCAATTAATTCACCGGCGCAACAGATTATGCCTACCCCGATTACTCGCAAATCGGATGTGGACGGTATGCAGCAAGTTTATGTGCCGTCGGGTGAATTTCAGATGGGTTCGCCAGAATCTCTTGCCGGCGCTGGAGTAGATGAAAAGCCGCTCCATACGGTTTATCTGGACGCTTTCTGGATTGATCAAACAGAAGTGACAAACAGCATGTTTGGTAAATTCATCGATCAAACCGGCTATCGAACTGATGCAGAGAAACGAGGCAGCGGCTTTGTCATCAATCCGGAAAATGGCAGTTGGATAGAAGTTCCCGGAGCAGACTGGCGGCATCCGCGAGGATTGAAGAGCAGCATCAAAGGGTTGGACTTTAATCCGGTTATTCAGGTAAGTTGGAGTGACGCTCAGGCTTATTGCAAGTGGGCAGGTAAACGGTTGCCCACTGAAGCTGAATGGGAGAAAGCAGCGCGAGGTACCAATCGGGCGACTTACCCGTGGGGGGAAAAGATTGATTGCCAGCATGCGAATTATTCATTGTGCGGAAAAGGGGAACCAAAACGGGTGGGCAGCTATCCGTTTGGCGCCAGTATTTATGGCGCCCTTGACCTGGCCGGGAATGTTCACGAATGGGTAGCTGACCATTATGTAGAAGATTTTTATTACAATTCCCCCGCGGAGAATCCAATCGGTCCTGCTTCAGGGGTCGGAAGGGTGACGCGCGGCGGCGCATGGGATAGCACTGCAATGGGTTTACGATCGGCTGCTCGCCGGCGTGTTTCTTACGGGTATTGGTTTGATGACACCGGCTTTCGTTGTGTTACCTCGGAATAAAGCGTCTGGTTATGTTGCATTATTTTGCCAGTTATTTCGTAGATAGAAATAAAATATATGCCAGACCTGTTTAAGTATCAGATATCAAACAAGTTGGATTACAGGAGGATTGAATGGCCAGTGCTTACTTGAAAAAATTATTAGGCGAGCGCGAGAAGATTTTATTAGTCACTCGCCAGCATGGATTGGTGTTACTGTCGGAGATATTAATTGAACTGGTGTTATTTATTGCAATTATCGGATTGGTAACTGCCGGGACATTATTTGTATCCCCTTTGGCATGGCTGGCCTTGGTTCTATTAATTCTTCCGATTGTCAGCATGCTGCGCGACGTCCTTATCTGGAGTAATCGCCAATACATCGTTTCTAATCGAAGAGTGATCCAGATTTCAGGCGTCTTTGATAAGCATGTGATCGACTCCTCGCTTGAAAAAGTAAATGATGTCAAAATGCACCAATCATTCCTGGGACGGATGTTCAATTATGGCGATATCGAGATTATGACTGCCAGCGAACTGGGGGTTAATCTGTTTCGAAAGATTGGCAACCCAATTCGGTTTAAGACTGCCATGTTGAACGCCAAAGAGGCGTTGGAAGTCTCTGAGTACCCGGCCCGTGTTATAGCAGATGGCGAACCAAAGTCAGCAGACATTCCTGGGATGATTGCCAAACTGGACGAGTTACGCCAGAAAGGGATCATCACACCTGAAGAATTTTCGGTAAAGAAGCAGGAATTGCTCAAAAAGATGTAACGGCAGAGTCGATTACCGGATATTCGCGCATCTGTTGATCGGTTGGTTTAATTGGCAGGGTGAACTTTTCCTTGCCATTATGTGAAGATTTATCAACTGGATGGGGAACGCTGATTTTTCGTGTGTGAGATATCAGTCTGCGACCGCCACCTTTACAGAAAAGGAATCTGTGCTGCTCACTTCCAATACTGCCAGAGCGAACGGAAGGAAATCTCCGGGGGGGATTTCCCGATTAGGGTCTTCTGAGAGCGCTGGCGAGGGCGCTGAAGTGTAAAAATTTTGTGCAGCGATATTTCCATCAATCTGTATTCGAACAACTGGCGAGGATTCTTGCTTCCATTCCCATCCATCGGAGAGCCTGTTGAATTGGTATAACTGTCGCCAGTCTGGCGCTGTGAGTAAACCCGGATCGAGAGTGAGGGGGATTCGGGTGGTCAGCGGCGCATTGGAGTGATATTCGATCAGTAAACCTGTAGCGGTCAGGCTAAAGATTTTCTCGATAGCGCCATCAACCGAAGTGAAGATCAAGCGGTCTGGTAAATTTCGTACTGAATAGGGTCTATAAGTATTTATTGTTTCACTGAAAGCGCCAGGAATATCTGCCGGATCGCTGGCGGGGCCATATTCAGGCTGCCATTTGGAGGGGTCGCTGCGTCCTACGGCTAACTGGGAAGCCGGAGCAATGATTTGCGTGGTTTTGTTCGGTGTGATGATAAATACATGCGTCAGACGAGCGCCGTCGCTTTCATAAACTGAAAACATGGTCGTTGAACTGAGAATACATTCAGGGATGCCATCAAGGTCCGGATCGCTACTGCATGAAGACTGCGGCGCAGGATTCGCTGCCCAGTAAGCTGCGGCAGCCAGAATGCCCACCTGCCCCAGGTATTGGGCGCGGAGAGAAGTGTATTCAGGGGTGGAGCAAGCCGGTTGCCCGATACAGGATCCTGTTAGAGCGAGGTATGCCTGCCAGGCAATATCTGATAGTGGATTGCGCGGCGCTTCCAATAATTTTTCCCGTAACTTATTTTGCATCTCACCGGAGTTGATATTGCCTGGGATGGGTTTCCCACTGGTTGTGTATAGCGTTACAGCAGGTGAGGTCACGGAATTGGCTTCAGGATTACTCTGGCAATGGCGCGCGCTGCAGTGATTATCAATCTGTAAATGCGATAGGGCGGTTATTTCTGGCATTGCCAACAGGTCGCTGGCCTGCATGGTTTTGATCCAGGGATGATTGGCGATGTAGCTCAGGGTAGCTGCGGCGCTTTTGATATCGCCCCATGTGGTTTGGATGAGATCACCGCCGAGAATAACAAGCTGAGACGGATCTTTGGCGCGTGCTGCTTCCAGCAGCGCGCGCCGGGCAGTAATCGACAATCCTTCGCGCGTGGCAGGGCTGTCAATTTCTGCGCTGGCTGGCTCACACTGCTCGTTGATAGGCAAAGGGATTACAACCTGCCCTTTATGGTTTGATTGTTGGCTGATGTTGCAACTGGGTGAGAATATAACTTTATAAGCAGATGACCAATTGTACACATCTCCAAACAGGAATGGGTTACTGGCGAATCCAAGGGCTTTTCCGCTTAAGCGCGAGAACTCAATGCTTTTCGTTATTGATGGATCCCCGTAAGCTACATCTGGCAGGATGAGCAGACCCTCTTTTTCAATCTGTTGGATATCATCAATGACGCCCAGATAGCTCAGAGCCGTCAGAGTTGTCGGATGTTTTAGATCGAGCAGGGTAATGGGCACCTTGTTTTCCAGGTTGGCGTCCAGAAGGTGTTTCAATCCAAAGCGTTCACCGTAGGGGCCGCTGTGCGCGCCGCTCCAGCGGCGTACCGCCTGGACAGGTGATTGGGCAGGAAGTGTATTCCAGAAAGCCAACAGAAGATTGGCGGCGCCGGGGGATAGGTGTTCATTCACCGGAACCGGTTCTGTTTGGTCCAGTATCGTTTGCGTTCCGGCCGCGGTGAGAAATGCCTGCATTTGCCAGGGATAGTTATCCTTGAACCAGCGCTCGTCAACTTTCAGACTGATCACCAGGCTGTCTTGAAGTGGATCAAGACTGACGCTCACAGCATTGATTTTCACTGTATCCACACAGGTCAGGTCATAAGATTGGTATCCGCCGGTGGCGGGAAATTTAATTAAAGTATCCCAGCCTTTATTATCTTCTGCCTGAAAAGGCCAGCGTAACGCTCCACCTGCAACCAGATCAAAAGAAAGATAAATGTCAGCTTCAGGCGAGGCTGGCGTGTCCAGGAAATCAAACCTCACCTGAAGCAGGTCATTCGTCTGACGCTGGTAAAAAGCGATCAGATCATTGGTGGTTTTTTGCGGGTTATCAGCCAGAATGGCGCGCAGGTCGGCAGCAGTCCATGGCTCATCAGAATTCGGGTCAGTAGATATTGGTATCGATTCATCGACAGTCGAGTTGATGCCTGGAGAAGTAACAACAGTGCATGAAACCAGGAGCAGGCATAAAAGAATGTTTTGAAGTTTCAACCATCGCATTCACCTATTATAACCAAAACTATTCTGCACCCCGATTATTCACATTCCCAATTCTGAACGAAGCCTCATGTAGTGTAGTATCTGTTCACGGGTGAGCATGCCAGCTACACGACCGGCTTCAGCAACCGGGATTTGGGCAATATTGGCGTTATCCATTACTTGAAGCGCCTCCAGCAGTGGCGCCTTGGGAGAAATCGTGACCAATTTATCCCAAGTGACCATCACATTACCGGTTGTGGTGTATCGCCAGTCATCGCGCGGCACTGCTGTAATATCTTTAAGTGTGATTAAACCCTCGTCTGTTTCTTCTTTCGATACAATGAAGCAGCGGTGGCCTCCGGTCAGAATACGATCTTCGACAAGGCGGTCGAGTGAAAGAGCTGAAGAGACACGCTGGCAATCGCAATCCATTACCTGACCGACGCGAACCCCCTGCAGGAGATTTTTAATGGTGGTTTGGGTGAGGGTAGCGCCAGCCGCGTTTTGCAGGAACCAGCCAATAAATGTGATCCACATTCCATTTATGAAATTGCCGCCAGTCAAGATTGTGTACATACCGAAGGCAATAAAACCAAATGCAGCCAATTCTCCGGTGAAAGCAGCGATTCGCGTCGCTTTGTTGAAGTCACGAGAGATAGCCCAGACAATTGCTCGCAACACCCGTCCGCCATCCAATGGAAAACCAGGGATCATGTTGAATAACGCCAGGCTAAAGTTAATGCGAGCCAGCCAGATACTTGGCGCAGCGAGGTATGAGATGCCGCTATCAAGCTGGTAAAGCAGACTGAAAACGGTTGCCAGAATCAGGCTGACCACCGGGCCGGCAATCGCAACTCTGAATTCTACGCCCGCTGAACGAGGCTCCTGTTCTATCTGGGCGATGCCCCCGAAGATGAATAAGGATATATTCTTGACCGGTATTTTGTTGCGAATTGCAATGATGGAGTGACCTAATTCATGCAGCAATACCGAGATAAAAAACAGAATGCTGGTTACTCCGCCTAACAGCCAGTAAGCAGTTTGTGAAAGTCCTGGATATTCCTGAACAAGGTAGCCGCCAGCCAGTGACCAGGTGACCAAAATGAAAACCAGAAACCAACTCCAATGTAGAGTGATTGGAATACCAGAGATACGGCCTAATTTTATATTTGCGTTCATGGATAGTTTACCTCCTTCGCAATTAGTTCATCTTTGGTATATCATGAAAAATTACTAAACATTTTTATTATATAGATACCTCTCAAACTTATATAAAACGTTAGTGAAGTGTAAGAAATAAATTAAACTCATTTTCGCTCATTTTATATCTGGAGCGCGAGAACAGACCGCCATAAAAAATGGTGATTTGGCATGTTGCTTGCATCCATAAAAATGGGAGATAACTTCATGGCAGCAACTGATTCAACTCAGGCGACTTCACTGTTGCACATTTATCGTGTTACCGAATATGCGCTTAGTCAACCGGGAGACGATCGTACTCGGCCCACTTTGACGAGCATCATGAATTTGATTAATGATATCCCTACAACGACAGGAACACAGAATATCCTGCCGGTGGGTTATGTATCCCAATATGGTACAGGGGCAGACGAGCATAATAATGATTGCGGAGCGGCTGCAGGGGCCATGTTAGTCAGGGCGTATACCGGTATTACGGCGACCCCGAATGATTTTTATAATAAATCGGGTTTAACCGGCGATGTTTTTCTTTCTGCCACTCAGATTGTAAAAATATTACAGGAGTACGGCGTCTCGGCTCAGTGGCGCACCAGTTTGGCTATTACTGATTTATATCAAGCTCTGGTGGATGTCAAACCGGTGATTGTGCTGTTAAAGTATGGCGTCATTCGCGATGCCATGCAGACTGAGAGCGAGTTTGCGGGGCCGCATTTTATGACTGTTATAGGAATGGATATTGCCAGTGTCATTGTTCATGACCCGTTATGGCGCGGCGTGGGCGGTAAAGCCATGGCAATTCCAATGGCAGTGTTTAAAAAGGCGTGGATCGATGTTGGGCACGATACTGCCTATCCCAATCCAGAACGAGGCGCGATTATCCCTAAAATAGCACTTGGTACTTCAATGAAACAAGTTCGGGTAACAGCCTACGCGCTTAACATCCGCTCAGGACCGGGCGTGAGCAACCCCTCATTAGGTTTTCTTAAAAAAGATGATATTGTTACCGTTTATGAAATTCGTTCGGGTTGGGGGAGGATTGATGCAGAACAACAGCGCTGGATAAGCCTGGCTTATACACAGGCGGTTTAGGGTCAAAAAAAGGTGCCTCGCAAATCGGTTGAGGGGGGCAACCGACCTGCGAGGCACCTTTATTATCACATGGATTGAAAAAAAAAGCAAGGCTTTTAAGAAACACGATCACATATTTTTAATAAATTTTAATCCATTG
>CAZDAW010000065.1:0-19404 GCA_964503685.1 uncultured Anaerolineaceae bacterium
ATTATATCCTCGTCTTCTATTCTGTCAAGAGTTTTTGAAATCCATTTGGAGTATTTTGCCAATTTATTTTACGGAGTACGCAGGTTTTGTTTGAAGGCATAGTTTAAACCAAGAGCTGTCACTTGGTAATGAAGTGACAGCCCCTTGATTTAATTCAGAAACTAATCACTAGATTGCGTAAGCAAAAACGCCAAATGCTGCCAGGTACCAAACGATGAACAAAGTGACAAGGAATACGCCCGTGTAAACCCGTCCGGTTTTACGGAAGAAATAGGTGTACATACAGGCAGCAAGCGGCCATAGCACTAACAGCGGAATGTAATAAATTGCGCCCATCCCTGCGGCTAAAGGCCCAAGCATTCCAGAACCTTTAATGATTAAAGGCGCCTGAAGCATTAAAGGCACATAGAACAAGAGCAACCAGACCGCTGCACCTAAGGTTAGAACGATTGCATTTGTAACCATCTCGCGGCTAATGCTGGCTTTACCATTATTCACACGCAAGAATCCTGCAAACAGGATCCCCTGAGGTACAAAATAAAGGGCAAACGGAACCAGGTAACCGAGAAATGCTACGAAACGCGCTGAATTCATCGGCCTTAAAGCGACAACCCAGGCCCGAAAATCGACCAATAATACGGAACTGGTGAATGCCAGAATCAGATACACGGGCGCGAGAATCAGGATTGCAAGGAATAAGGCTTTCCAAACTTTATCCCATTCAACACCTTTACCAGCCGTGGCCAGGCCATAATTCACGGCTGTTGCCCCTTGCTTCTTTGTAAACACAAAATGGTTCAAAAGGATCAGAGCAATGGCAATTAAGCCAACCAAAACAGACCAAACCATATATATATTTGTGAAATTCTGCGACCAAAGAGAATTTGCCGGAACCCATGCCGAGAAGAACATATTCTGGAAAACCCATACATACAGCAGAGGGCCAATCGCGGTGGTGATCAAAGCGCCTATCACCCAACCCAATCCTTTGAAACCTTTATACTCTGGAACAGATTCAACCAGGGGTTTAAAGTATGCTGTTTGTAATAACAAAGAACCCATTGGGAAAAAGAATAAAAAGGCGCCTAATAAAGCCAAAGCTGTACCCAAAAGCTTCCAACCCCAAATTTGATTGAAGGGGGCCAAACCGTTTCCGCCGGTCAAGGTTTGCTGCATCCAGTCGATAGCATGTCCGATAGCCATCGGAGAATCTGTTGAACCCGCATGACCTTCCCAGGGTTGGTAAAGAATACGCGCAGTTCCATCGGCTATCGATCCATAAATCTGACCTACTTTAATTGGATCCTGGGTGTTGAATACAGGTTGAACAACCGGAGAGGTCACCGCCTGAGGTCCGCTGCCCACCAAAACCATCCCAGCCAGTTCTGTAACTTTGCCGATATTAAAAGCCACATTTTTTAAATTGAGACAAGGTGAAATATCGGGGCTTCCGGGGGCAGAACATTCTGATTCCATATAGAATATGGATTTATAAGCATCTGGCATGGCGTTGGCTGCGACAGTCACGGGGCCAAATCCACCCTGCGACATTCCAATCAAACCCACATTAGCCTTATCAACGATTGGCTGAGAAATCAGATAAGCCAAGGCATCAGGGCCGCCATAACCATTAGCCCCGTTTGCGCCATTTGAGAATCCATGTCCTGTCATATCTGCAGAAAGGACAACATAACCACGTCGTGCAAACTCCAATGCAGTATTTGACATGTAATCTTTTTGATTATTTAGCCCATGAAACATAAGAATTCCGGGGGCCGGTTTTTCTGCAGAGGCGGTTTTGGGAGTATACAAATATGCGCTGATGATATAGCCATCCGATCCGTGTATACTAACCTCTTTTACAGTAGCAGCTCCGGCGCCAGTATTTATAAATGACGCTAATAAACTTCCGCCCAGCATCATTACAAGAGCGATAATCAATATAGTCCAAGATGTTCGGTTGTTTTTCATTTTGCTTCTCCTCTAGGATGGTTATATTTTTATTTTGATTGCCCTCTTAGATTATTTTTTCAATAGAGACTCCTTTCTATCCGGTCAACACGCCGGCTTCATCGAATTTTTTAAAAACAAACAGCCCTTATCAAAAAGATGTATTTGATCAAAAAAACACAGGCTCAGATTTTGAAAAATGCAAAACAGGCAAGTATTAATCAATCCTCATCTCTTTGAAATCAATCATAGATTAGGCCATACAACATTATTACATATCAGCTTTTTAATGAAAATCAGGGAAACAACCCAACTTAAAATAGTAGAATCCCCAGGGGGATCCTCTAAAAGAGTAAATCCAATACTCCTGAGGAGTATTGGATTTTGAAATTTTGTTATCTTAGCCAGCCCATTGATCGATCAATAGCTTTTTTCCACCCGTTATAAAGACTATCGCGCTGGTCTTTAGACTTATACGGCTCAAAACATCGTTCGACTTTAACCAGTGATGCTGTTTCTTCAACCGATTCCCAATATCCGGTCGCAAGACCAGCCAAAAAAGCAGCCCCCAGACCGCTGCTTTCGTAAACAACAGGACGGTCAACGGGAATGCCGATAATATCGGCGAGAAACTGCATTAAGAAATCATTTTGAGATTCCCCTCCACCGACGTGCAAACAATTCGGGCTCATTTTGGTTTTGCTATTAATCGCTTCAAACGAATCGCGTATCTGATATGCCATTGCTTCTATAGCAGCGCGCACCATGTGATTCTTTGAAGTTCTTTGTGTAATTCCAAAGAATGTCCCGCGCGCATAAGGATCATCGTAAGGGGTGCCTAAACCTGCGAACGCCGGAATAAAATAAACGCCAGCATTGTCAGGAACTCTGGAAGCCATTACTTCTGCTTCAGCATAATCCTGGATAATACCCAATTCGTCTTTAAACCACTGGAGAGCCGCGCCGGAAACGTTTGACCAACTGCCTATTCCGCGGGTAACTTCACCATTAATGGCCCACAAAACAGGAGAATCAACGCCATATCCCGGCTCAAAACAAACCTCACCCGTATTAAGTGTCACCGAAGAGCCTGTCCCTAAATTGCATAACATTGAACCTGGCCGGTAACAGCCTTGACCAAATACTGCTGCAAACTGATCTCCGGCTATTCCTGCAATGGGTATTCTTGTATTAAAAAACATTTCGGGTTTTGTATAAGCATAAATTTCACTTGAACTGCGTAATTCTGGCAATATCTCATAAGGAATTCCCAATTCGTTTATCAACCAATCGTCATACGTTAATGAATGCGTATTAAACATCAAGCTCAAACACATATTTGAAAGATCAGTAACGTGAACAGCCCCGCCAGAAAGTTTCCAGGTTAGCCACGTATCAATAGTGCCAAAAAGGAGCTCGCCTCGCGCAAGACCTTTTTGAATGGATTTGTCATGCTCCATTAACCATCTGATTTTTGTTCCAGAACTGTTTGGAAAAACATGAATCCCCGTTCGAGATTCAATTTCAGTTCTGTTCTTTGCGTTAATTTCTTCGCAAAGAGAAAGGTTGCGGCTATCCTGCCAGCCAATTGCTCTTCCAACGGCTTCACCTGTTGATTTATTCCAGAAAACAGAGGTCATCAATTGATTGCTGATGCCAATCCCATCAAGCTCTTCCGGGATGATCCGACTGTTCTTTAAGGCATTACCGGCAGCTTTTAAAACTGCAGACAATATTTCATCTGGATCCTGCTCTACCCAACCGGGCTGCGGATAATACTGAACATTCTTAACAAAGGCCGCAGACACAATTCTGCCATCGTGATTAACAATAATTGCTTTCGTAAAGGTAGTGCCATGATCAATTCCCATAATGTATCTTGCCATCTGCCTGATCTCCTTACTAATTGAAAAAGTCAATCGTTCAGGAACTATCTTTTGAGTCCCGTGTTAATCCCAACTCTATGCTGACCCTTACCAGGGACGCAATATTCTCCACCTCCAATTTGCGCATCGCATCACGCCTTTGTTTTTCAACCGTTTTCACGCTTGTTTGAAGTTTATGGGCGATTTCGAGAGTGGATTTTCCTGCCACAACTTCCGCAACGACCTGCCGTTCCCGCGGAGAAAGTCGATCCAGGGGATTTTTGGGCTTATGCTTCATTAGAACATGAGAAATTTCAGAGCTTAAATAGACGCTTCCACGATTCGCGGCGCGGATGGCATCTTGAAGTTCCTCTGTTGCAGATTGTTTTAACACATAAGAAAGAGCTCCTAATTCCAGCGATTGTTGAATTAAAGCTAAATCCGCATGAATTGAAAGCATCACAACCTTTGGCCTGGGAGAGAAATCCATTAACTTTTTTAATGTATCCATTCCATCCATTCCGGGCATCGAAATATCCAAGACCAGCACATCCGGCTTCAACTCAGACGTCAGTCTAACCGCATCAATCCCATTATCCGCTTCACCAACAACCTGAAAACCATCCGTGTCATTAAGTATCTTGCAAACACCCTGTCGGATCATTGGAAAATCTTCAACTACCAATATATTGATCATAGTATTTTTTCCGTTCCCATAATTACCGGCAAAACGCCGCTTAATCGGGTGCCTTTTCCAGGAGCCGACTCAATTTTTAATCTTCCATTTAAGGAAGACAGGCGCTCATTGATTCCATTCAAGCCTACGCCATACTTTACCCGATCCTTATCAAATCCCCTACCATTATCTTCAAGAGAAAAACAGATGTTTCCATTATAACAATCCAGGTTAATCCATACTGCTGTTGAAGCAGAATGTTTTATTACATTATTTAGACCTTCCTGAAAAAAACGATAGATCACAAGGTTTTGTTTTTCTTGAAGTTCAGGCAGTCCGTCCTGACAATTGAAATCAACTTTCAGGTTATTGGCTTCTCCTATTGAATTGCAGAAAGCTTCCAAAACCTTGGGGAGCGACAAACGGTTCAACGAAGGGGGATAAAGCTGATAAAAAATCTGTCGAATTTGTTTGTTAATCATCTCAATATCCCGAATAGAGTTGTTGATTTCATCCATTGAAATTTTCTTGCCCGTTTCAACCGAATCCTTAACTGCCCTAAGCTGAAGTATCAGGGAAGTCATCCGCTGACCGATTTCATCGTGCAAGTCGCGAGAAATACGATACCTTTCATCTTCCTGGGCGTTGATTAATTGCATGAGGACCTGTTTTAACCGGTTTTCAGTTTCTATAAACAGAGAAATATCTCTGATAATAAACACGACGCTTTCAACTTTATCATCAACCCCATGGACTGGAAATAGAGTTGTTTCCACCCATGAATTATGAATTTTATTCTTTACTGTGACAGGTCGCCCATTTTTAATCGCTTGATGCATCAATATTTGATGATGCGTTTTACAAGATTCAGGATACACGTTCCAAATCGAAGTGTTAATTAATTCATTGGCAGATTTTTGGAGTTTTTGAGCTGCCGAAGCGTTTATGAATATTAAATTCCCAGCAAGATCGCACCACATTATCTGATCTGTTTCAATATCGAGTAATGTTTGAAGTGTTGAATCCATTTTTTTTCTACGCTTATTCTTTCGTATTGTTGCGAATAATTATTCTTCGAAATATTATTTTAACGTGAGTTCGGGATTAGAAAAATTTACTCGTTCCTGTCACTGCGAGCCCTCTTCGAGGGCGAAGCAGTCTCTCTTATCCCATGAAAGAGATTGCTTACCCTTCGGGTACGATGTCAGTCGCTTAGCGCAGCGTATCCCGCAGGGGCGCTCCTTCGCAAGGATAACAAAATTTATAATTGATGTGTTATCCCGAATTGACGTTATTTTATACAGGAATTTCTTCGCTGATTATTCATTTTACCCGAAATAAAATTATTTACCTCAATAACCAACCATCCTTCGTCCCTGATTCAGATATTTAACACAAGCTGCTGCCCTGATAATCATCTCTGCGTTTGTCGCTGCGAGAAGGGCGCTTTTTGCCCGACGAAGCAGCCGCAGCGTCAAAATCCGGGATTGCCACTCCGGACGGCAACCCGGATTATTTACAGGATTAAAAGAATTTTAGCAATTGAATCGTTCTCATTGGGAAATTAATTTTTTGTCTGTCAATCTGAGTAAGCACACTGTGAAAAACTTAAAACACTCCTGATGAAAATAAATCAGGAGTGTTTCTATTAGTTAAGTAAACTTCATAAGTTCTCAGAAACTTTATTAATAACACAAGTTGCTGCCCCGACAATCATCTCTGCGTTTGTTGCTGCGAGAAAGGCGCTTTTTGCCCGACGAGGCAGCCGCAGCGTCAAAATCCGGGATTGCCGCAACAGCCAGGCGGCAACCTGGATTAAAGTACATTTGCTGAATTACTTAACTGTTCTCAATTATTGCTTTGACTCTTGCAATTTCTTCTTTCTTTTTGCTCGAAGACCATCGATATTCGTTTGCCATGATGTCGGAAAATTCTTCAATTACGTCTTGTGAGGCGTTTCCAAGCCACATGATGGTTGATCTGCGCACAAATAAGTCGTCCAGATGCAAGGGTTTTTCGTTTCGAAGAATATAGACCAATTCGCCAGAGTTCCAATTGGGAATGGACTTTAACATTTTGCCTTTATTCTCTTTGATGAACCCGGCAATCTTTTCCGCATAGGTGCCATAACGGATCAATAATTCCCTCGCGTAATCTTCAGTAAAGCCATATTTATCGGCCAAATTCTTGATATAGGATGCTTTTTGAGTTTCTGTCAAAGGGAAATTGCTGCCGCCGCGGATAGGAAGACTCTCAGTACTCTTTACCTTTGGTTTGCCCAGGCTCGCCATCACTTTGACGGCAACCTGCTCAGAGAACGCCCTGAAGCTCGTCCATTTGCCGCCAACCAGACTCAGCATCGGAAAGCCCTGAACCGTATCTTCTTTGATGCTGTGATCGCGGGTGATCTGTCCTGTGGTTTTGGCGCGCTGGTATTCCAAAGGTCTAACACCCGAGAAGCGGAAGACGATCTGATCGCGGGTAATCTTGATCGTCGGGAAGACCCGATCAACCAAATCAATGAAATATTCTTCTTCTTCGGGTGTGCAGCGCGCATTATCCGGATTATCAATTGGCAGATCAGAAGTGCCAACGATCACCTTATCGTAGAACGGCAGGCACAAAACAATACGGCCATCTTTATTCTCAAAGAAGAATTCAGATTCGCCAACCGCTTTACGCAGTTCATCATTTTTGATCACCAGATGCGAACCTTTGGTGCCGCCAATGTATTTGGTTGCAATACCAGCCTTCTGGTTAACATAATCAATCCACGGCCCGGAGGCATTGATGATGACTTTCGGCTTAACTGCAAGCAACTCTCCGGTCTCTTCATCCTTAATCAGGACTTGTCCGTTTTCTATTTTGTTGAAAGAGGCATAGTTTAAGGCTTTTGCGTGCTGCCCCTCATCTTCGCCATCCAAAATAATTTCAACCGTCATTCGTTCTGGCGAGAGCAGTTGGCCATCATAATAGAGAGCAGCATATTTGATCTTCTCATTGAGGTAAGGATATCGAGCCAGAGCTTCGCTTCGGCCAAAGAATTTATGTCGGGGAACGGTTTTCTGTTTACGAGTGAATGAATCATAAAACATCAAACCGATCTTGATCACCAACGCGCCGCGTTCTGACGGCCGATCAAGGAGGTTAACAAATTTGAGCGGCGCGTTGAATAAGCCTGACCAGACTTTGAAGATTGGAATCACGGTAGGTAAAGGCTGCACAAGGTGCGGAGCATTCTCAATCATCCGGTTGCGCTCGGCCACGGCTTCTCTCACCAGGCGGAATTCACCATTTTCCAAATAGCGGATGCCGCCATGGGCCATGTGAGATGAGGTGGCAGAGGTGCCTGAACAGAAATCCCCCTTATCGATCAGGAGCACATTAACCCCATTAAGGGCCAAATCTCTAAAGACGCCGGCGCCGTTAATACCAGCTCCAACAATCAAAACTTCAATATCAGGATTCTTCTTTAGTGCTTCAATGATTGATTCTCGATTCATATACGTCCTCGTTAAGATTTTATTCTGGTTTGTTTTTTTGTTTTTGCCGTCAACAACCAGTTTACTTTTACCCTTACCCAATTCTATCGAATATTCGCAGGCAGCGCCAGATGGCGCGCAAGATTGATTAAGTTGGAGAATTAATCCAGGCTGCGCCTGGACATGACTGCGAACCTCGGATTTTGGCGTTGCGACTGCTTCGTCGGGCAAAAAGCGCCTTTCTCGCAGCAACAAACGCAGTGATGATTATCAAGATAGCAGCTTGAGTTCGTTAAAGGAATAAACATGACGATCAATACTTTGCCGCTTTGTTGAATTCCCAATAAACTTCATCCTCCAGCAATATTATAAATCCTATTCACTCAGTTTGTGTTTAAATCCATCCAATTCACTAGGACAATCACATCTTATGTCTGATAACCATGCTGTTTGCCCATTTTATCGTTTAGAGTAAATCCGGATAACTCTCATGCTCGGTTTTACTTGCTCTACAGAAGAAAATATAACCGATGATGCATCAATCATAAATTTTGCCATCATCGCGAAGGAGCGCCCCTGCGGGATACGCTGCGCTAAGCGACTGACATCGTACCCGAAGGGTAAGCAATCTCTTTCATGGGATAAGAGAGACTGCTTCGCCCTCAAAGAGGGCTCGCAGTGACAAAAACGGGTCAATTTTTCTACACCCGAATTCACGTTATTTAGATGCGATTGCCCTATCCAATTCAAAGATTTTGTGACCGCCTTTTCCTAACCGCAATAAAATCTGGCAGCTTCATCTTTTCTCATACTGGTAAACCATTTTGCCAGCTGCTTCCCAATTTGTGAAAATTCTTCCAACAACCTGCGGCATAAGCTGCTTTTTGATCAGGCGAGACTATCCCACCTTCATGATCAAAGAGAATAAACCGTGCTCTGGCTGCACCCTGATCAATGCTTGAGGCATGTTTTGCCATGAACAAAATCCCTTATCTGGCAAAAAGTATACCTGCCTTATAGCGAATATAAGGCAGGTATATCCTATGGCCTCCTGTCAAAAGTCAGAAGGGACCTTGAACAGGTTTCTGAAAAAAATTGGGTTAAGTTACTGAACAAAATCACCTTTATTAATTGGAGCAAACTCTTATCCGCCAAAGCTGAATATGCAATTTGCTGCCACAAGGTACCAGACGATGAAGAGCGTATTGATCAACGCGCCCACGTAAACTCGACCCGTTTTTCGGAAGAAGAAAGTTGAAATCACTGCAATTACCGGAAGCAACGCCAAGAGAGCAATGGCATTGATCAGGCCCAAACCGCCAGGGCCAAAGGTGGCAGGCGCTCCAAAAAATTCCAGCGGAATGTAATAGTAAGCCAATACAACGCCAAGCCCTAACAGCAGTATCAAAGAATTGACTATTGCTTCTTTTGCGAAACTTGCCTTGCCCGAGTCTGTTCGCAGTGTTCCATGCAACGCGACAGAAATCGGGATAAAGTAAACAGCCGCCGGAATTATATAGGGCACCATAATCAAGAGATGGCGCCAATCGGTCACCTTGAGGGTTAAGATCCAGGCGCGGAAGTCAACCATCAGCAAAGAGTTAACTAAGAACAGAACGATATAGCCGCTCACCACAACGGCTAAAGCAAGCAAGAAGGATTTTCCAATTTGTTTCCAATCAAGTTTGCCATTTTCATCAGCCAGGCCATAGCTATTAAGGGTCATACCGGCTTTTCGGCCAAAAATAAAGTGAGCTACAACCAAAACGGCGATGGTGATTAAACCTACAACAAAAATCCAACCTACAAATCCGGTGGTAATCCCTTCAAGCTTCAACGGATTGGCCATAAAGAATTTAAGGAACAGATCATAAAGAGTAAGCGGCCCTACCAATGCCGTAATGATGGCAAAAATCCACCAGCGCAAACCGGTATTACCTTTGTATTCCGGCATGGATGCGTTAACTGTCTGGAAATAAGGCACAGTTAGTAACAACGCGCCAAGACCCAACAGGAAAATGATCAATCCAACAAACGCCAGTCCCGTACCCAGAACTTTATATTGCCAGATTTGATTTTCTGCGGGCAATGTGGAGATATTTGCTCCCTGTAAAGTCATGCCAAACCAGCGAATTGCATTTCCAATTGAAACAGGGTCATCCGTTGAAGCCGGATGGTTCCCAAAATGGGTGTAGATCACTTTGCCAGTGCCATCTTCAATGGAACCATAAACTTTCCCTTCGACAATGGGTTGATCCGTTCCAAATAATTCCATTGCAGAAGGCATAGAAGTAACCTCAGATCCCTTGCTTGCGCCAAATGGCTGCGGCACTTCGCTGCCCAACCCCCAACTCATTGCAAAATTTTTATCAATCTCGCATTGGCTGCAACTCCCATCCATATAGAACAAAGCCTTGTAACCATCAGGGATGGCCAGGGCAGCCCCTTCAATAGCGCCAGCGCCCATTGACATGCCAATAAGACCGACGTTATCAAGATCAACAATATCCAATGTGCGAAGATATTTTAAGCCGTCCAGAGCCCCATACGCGTTCACGCTGGGTGAAGGCACATCGGAATATTCACTGAACCCATGCCCATCCAGGTCCATAGCCAGGACCACATATCCCCGGCGGGCTAATTCAAGAGCGGTATTGCTCATATACTCTTTACTGTTGTTGTAACCATGCGCCGCCAAAATGCCTGGCGCCGGGTTCTCAGTGTTCACCCCATGTGGAATATACAGATACGCATCGTAGAGGCCGTCATAGGAGCCGTAGAATTTGACTTCCTTGACTGTTACAGTTCCGGCGCCAGTTTGGATCCAACTGGCAAGAATACTGCCAATCAGAACCAAAATGAGACCTATTGACAACAAGCTCCAGTTCTTTCGATTCTTTTCTTTCATTTTCTTCTCCTTTTTTGTTAGTTTATAGAAAACTCAAAATAAGCATTTTTGAAACAATGCCTTTTTGTATGTCAAACTGACCATATTCCTCAGCCGACACAAATAATTGGTCGCATTATTCAAGGCCATTTTTTCAGCGGCGTCGCTTATTAATAGAGAAGCTTTCTACTGAACTCCTTTATTATTACAAAACTCGAATTGAAATTGAATCAGGAGAAACACCCAATTTGAAATGAAAAATCCCCATTGCGCAAATCCGAGGGATTAAAACCAATACTCCAAAGGAGCATTGCCGAAAGCAGAATAAATAATCCGCGCGATTTTCTCAGGGCATCAAATCCACCCCCCTGCCGGAGAGAAAGACGCCTTAATAGGCGTTTTTGGGTTTACCCAATTGACAACCCATCTGATGCGTATTTGTTTCGCCGGCCGATTTCCTTTTAATCAATTATTTCTCCCAGTTGGACAATATCCGCAAAAACGTCCATCAAACATGCTAATATGATATCAGCCAGAAAATATTTTGGCGTATTTCCATTTATTCATAATAAGGAGGCATTTAAATGTCACTGGAAGAGAAGAAATTCTCACGAAGAACCTTTTTAAAGGGCGCGGCTGTCGGCGCAGCAGGGATCGCTGCCACGAGTATTCTGGGTGGATGTGCGCCAAAAGTTGCCGGTGAAGGATCATCAGCCGGGGCGCCGGCCGCGGCTCCAGGCGACGGAGGCACCGGGGTTCCCCTGTTGTCGCCGAATTCTGAGCTGTTCAATTGGCGCAAGAAGCCCGAAGAACCCACCAAATTCGCCGAAGAAAAGAGCACCGAAGTGGTAATCTGCGGCGCAGGTATCGCCGGGTTGAACGCCGCTCGATCGGCCGCCACGGAAGGCGCCAAGGTGATCGTCGTCGAAAAGAAATCCACTTATGATGTTCACGGCTTTCAGTGCGCCACGGTTAACTCGAAGATGGTCAAGGAATTGGGTCTGGAAATTGACCCGATGGAATACTTCAAGGACTATATCAAGAATCAGCAGTTGCGCGTCAATCAGGAACTCATCAGCATGTGGGTCCATCGCTCCGGCGAGGCGTTTGATTTCTATGAAGAAATCATGCCGCCGAAAGGCAACGATTGGAAGACCAACTATCGCGCTGTCCTCTATGCGCCTCTGCCTGAAAGCTGGCCCGAAACCCATGCAACGGAACTCTATCACGCCTATATTGGCACCATTGACTTCAGTTACGAAAGCTGGGCTTATGCCGGTAAATTGTTGTATGAAAAATGCCTCGAAATGGGCGTTGAATTCGTCTTCGACACAGCCGGTTACATGCTGACGCAAGACGCCAACGGCAAAGTGAACGGCCTGATCACCCGCGACGCAAAGGATTCATCCGTCTATAAGAAATTCAACGCCAGCAAGGGCGTCATTCTGGCGTGCGGCAACTTTGCCAAAAACGTGCCGATGGTCAACGACCTGTGCATTGGCGACATTATGTGGGCTATGCGCAAGGGCGGGAAAGTCACCTATAACGGCCTTGCCGCGAACGACGGCGATGGCCACATGATGGCGATATGGGCCGGCGCCGATATGGAACCCTGGCAACACAGCAGCAGCAGCGCCTTCACACTCTTCCAGGCGCTGCCCGGTCTCAGCATCAATGCCAACGGCAAGCGCTGGCGCAATGAAGACGTGGTGATCTGGTCGGGCGGAACGATGGTGCGCAACCAGCCGGGGATGTTCTACTGGGATGTCTTCGATAAAAACTGGCGGGACCTCATCGAGTTTACTTCGATCAACCATCGCGCCATGGATGTCACGGACACTTTCTGGTCGCTGATCCCTGAAGGTTACAATACGCTGCCCGACGGCAGCAAGACCGACGGAAAACGACGCCTGCAGGATTACCTGGAGGCCGACCTCCTGGCTGCTGTGGATAATCCGGAAGGCGCCAAGTTTGGCGATTATGTCTTCATGAATGACAAGACCGTCGTTGCCAGCTCGCTGGAAAAACTGGCTGAATTCATGGGATTTGATGAATACGCCACCAAGAACTTCCTTGCTGAGGTTAAGGCTTACAACGAACTTTGTGAAAAGGGCGTGGACACCCGATTCGGCAAGCGGGCCAATTTGCTCAAACCCATTGTTGAGCCGCCTTTCATTGCGACGCGCGCCGGCACTACACCGACGCCGGCGGTCGGCGATGAGGGACTCCGCGTTGACGGCGCAACCCTGGCCGTCACCCGCGCAGACAACGACCGCCCCATCGGCGGACTGTGGGCGGCCGGCGGAATCGTCGGCGGACGCGAAGGCCTCATGTACCTTCCTCCCATGTGCGGTCACAACCACGGCTGGTGCGTTACAACCGGTTATGTTGCCGGTAAAAGCGCCGCCAAAGGATAATCCGATCTATAGCGGATAATTATATAGAACGACCCGCATCGTTTCTGATGCGGGTCGTTTTTCAGGGGGGGGCATTGGATTAAAACGCCAGCTCGCCGGCAACGATATGCCAGTCCATTTTTCCGGTTTCGGTCAGGGCAACCGCATCATCCTCTTCGTAAAGCAAACCTCGTTCGATCAGATGCCTGACACGCTGCTCAACTTCAGAGCTGAGAAGAGAAAGATCGCAGGGTTCCAGGTTGAATAAGCTGTCAAGGACGGTATTGCTATCCACCCTGTTCTGTGTAATCGGCTCCATGCTGACGATCAATTTCGAGGGATCGCCGGCCGCCTCAACATAGGTTTGCACATCCGTCGTGTTCCGACTGATCACGCCGTCAATCGCCGAAACGGCGCCGACCCCAAAACCGAGGCGCGGCTGGTTCGAATAGATCGCTTTGTTCCACCGGCTGGCATAGCCTTCTCGCGCAAAATGGATGGGCGTGTATTGTTTAAAACTGGTTCCTCCGATAATGCGCATTGCTTCCTGATAAAATTCCATTCGCCTCGAATTTTCATGTTGATCGTGCGCCAGCAGGGTGATATGCATGCCCATATATCTTATAGCCTGCACAATAGAAAAGTTTAACGTGTCGAACGTCTGCCCCGGTAAACCGTAGTGCAGGGTGATATCGTAGTTAAAGAAGGTCATTTTTAACTGCACCATTCTCATAAAAACTTCCAGCGCCCTGGGCGCATAACTGCGCCCTAGTGCATCCAGTTCGGCCGGAACGAAAGTGCGCATGTCAAAACTGATGCGATTGACCCCATGCTCGCGCAGGGCGCGCAAATCGGCGTAGGTGACCGAGCCAGGCAAAGCATTAACCGTGATTTCGACGTCGCGCTGGAATTCGAGATTTTTCCTGAGCGTCTCAATAATATCTGTCAGCTTATCAGCAGGGTATTGCAGCAGGTTAGGGCCCGTGAGGCATATTGCCTCGACCAGGTAATCCTCTCGATAATCGGCGGCAGAGGCGAGTTCGGCTTTAAGCGCTTCGGTATAGTTATGCCGGTCAGAGGCGCCCGCCGTCCCGTGCGCGAAAGAGGCTATGTTAATTTGGACTGAAATTTTTTGTCGAGTCATAAAAACCTCAATCTGTTTTTTAACATCATAGGATAACTTATTCTAATCGGGTTATCGCCATAATGGCTAAAAATGGGAATACTAATTAGACATGCTATCTGCCCAGTTAGTAATTTTTCAATGTTATAATCATTTTTGTTACATCCGAAATATTTTAACAGGCATTTACCCGCGACAACGATATGAAAATAGCCATCGTTGAAGATAACCTTACAGACAGCAAAATACTTGAAGCATTATTAAAGCAGTTTTTTCTGAGTAAAAATATTCCACTGACGCTGGAAACCTATACAAGCGGAGAGGATATCCTCGTGGAATGGCCGCTCGAATTTGACATTGTCTTTCTGGATATCCAGATGGATAAATTGAACGGCATTGAAGTTGCCTCGAATATCCGCGAAACAAACGAACGGGTTATCATTGTTTTCATTACCAACAACCCGCAATACTCCCTAATGGGATATTCCGTAGAAGCGCTCGATTATATCATCAAGCCAATCACGAAAGAATTTTTGGAGCGGACGCTCAATAAAGCCATCCGCCGGCTGGGAGAATTGGATCGGCAATGCCTCACCATCCACAACAATGACGGCTATTTCGTGTTAAATCCCAGAGATATCTATTACATTGAAGTAAAGAATCGGAAGTTGGTGATCTATACCAGCGCTGGCCCGATCACCTGTCTCAAGACCCTGCAATCGATGGAAGAGCAGTTGCCGAATACCTTCTTCCGCTGCCACAGCGCCTTTTTGATCAATATCAATGCGGTGGAATCGGTGAAAGGCACTTATGCTGTTGTCGCCGGAATGCTGATTCCCATCAGCAAACACCGGCGGAAAGATTTTATCAGCCTCCTGACAGCCACAATCGGGGAGAGAATATGAACGAGCTGTTGCGCCTCGGAGAAACCCTGTTCGCTCCGCTGATCATGTCTCTTTCGGATATGCTGCTGCTGTTGTATTTGTGCGGCGATTGCTGGGATGAGATTCGCAAGAGGAAATATTGGGTCTTCTGGTTTACGCTGTCGCTCCTCGCTCTGGTGGCAACGCAATTGATCTTCAACGGAGAGACCATCCCACGGACGAATTTCCTGATTTTTTATACCCTTCATTTTCTGATCCTGTTATTCTTTTCCGGCAAGAGCACTACCTCGCCGCTCAGCGCCCGGTTTTATCTTGTTCTGCTGTCCGTTCTGGCAAATGATGTTTGTCTGATCCTGTTGATCGGGTTATCCTGGCCGCTATTCAACTTCGATTATCTTGACATGGGGACTTTCCCGGCCAGGGTTATTGCCCACTTCATTCTGCTGGCCATGAAAATTGGCGCCACAATTGTCATCAAAAAACAGACCCGCAAGCAAATATACGGCATCGAGAGCGTTTTTCAAGCCTTTATTATTATCCTCCCGGCATTACCTTACTTTTTCCTGCGCGGTTTTGCTTTTCTTTTCAGAATCAGTCCAACCGATGTTCCATTGATGATCCATTATATCAATATATTATTTGGAATATTCGCTTTGATCAATATGATCATCAACGAGCAGTTATCTTATCGAATCAGGCAGCATGATCTTATGCGGGTAGAAAACCTGATAAAAAAACAATACGACCATTACCAGAGCACCCTCAATGCCATCGAAACCGTCAACCGCAAATACCACGACTTGCGTCATATCTTACGCGGTATTGAATCGATGCATTCCGTTTCTGAAATCAAAGCATTCATTAAAACCTTTGAAGATGAGATTCAGGATTATGAACTGATCTTTAACACCGGTAATAAAACGTTGGATGTTATTCTTTCTGAAAAGGTTCAGGAATCAAAAGACAAAGGCGCGCAGGTGCATGTTCATGCTGACGGGCAGGATTGGAATGCAATCAGAGATACCGACATTGCCACGATCTTCGGGAACGCGCTGGATAACGCCATTGAGAATACGGAAAGAAACAGCGACCCGTCAACCCGGTTGATCGATGTGCGCACAGGCCGGGTTAACGGCATGCTGGTTGCCCGGTTCGAAAATCCATACACGCATACGCTGGTGAAAAAACAATCGAAATGGATCAGCACCAAATCAGAAACCCAGGGTCATGGGTATGGCCTGCAAAGCATTGAGATGGTGGTAAAGAAATATGGCGGGGAGATGGATATCAATACGGATAATGGTTTGTTTATCCTGACGGTTATCATCCCTGTTTCTCAAGATCAAAAAGGTAAATAAGCGCGCCAAGGATGCGTTCAATTTCGCCAAACGGCAAATCGGTTTGGCCTGCTTCCGGGCCGGTTCGATCCATGGCGCGCCGGCGCAGATTTGGGCCGCATGGGCGCTTTACAAAAAAAAACCGAGCCGCAGGAAACGAGAAACGACGTGCGCCATGCCGCGTTAGGTCGGCGCATCCAAGAGCATTAATCGCTTTTTTCCTGTTACTTCAGTCCCATCATGAACTGGAAGGTTTTATCGCTGAAGCCCGGCAAGATCTCGTGGTCGTAATCGGGGTAGATGACCATCGTTTTCTTTGAATTTATTTTGTTATACGCCGCAAATTGCGAGGACGGCGGACAGGTCACGTCCATCAAACCGATTCCCCACAGAATTTCTGCCCTGATGCGCGGCGCCAGGTTTTGAATATCGATGTATCCGAGCTTCTCAAAAACAGCTTCTTCGTGTTCGTGGGTGGGGTCGAAGGATCGGAAATACTCCCGCAATTCCAGGTACGCCAGGTGCCCCTGATCCATTGACCATACCCGTTGATAATCGCTGAGGAACGGGTACACCGGGGCAGCTTTTTTGATGCGCGGTTCGAGGGCAGCGCAGGCGACGGTCAGCGCCCCGCCCTGGCTGCCGCCAAGCGCTCCCACTCTTTCCGGGTCAACCTCAGGCATTTCCATCACGATTTTTGCCAGTTGGGCAGTATCGAGCATCACCTGCCTGAACATCAGCTTTTCGGGGCAGCCCTTCAGAGCGTCATCCAGCCCGCGGATGATGTGCCCGTGCAGCGTATTCCCCGTGACGTTCCCCGTATCTTCAGACGACCCACCCTGCCCGCGGCAATCCATAGCGGCAACCGTGAAGCCCTGGGCGACGTATCCCAGTTTATCCACCCAGTCGCCGGCGTTTCCCGTATATCCATGGAACATGAGAATGGCCGGATGAGGGGTGCGGGCGCCTTTGGGGCGCAGCAACTTGGAATGAATTCGGGCGCCCCCAACACCTGTAAAGAACAGTTCAAAGCACTCACACCCATCAGCCTGAAAACCGGCGGGGATCAGCTCGATTTTCGGGTCGATGGAATTCATTTCCCTGATTCCTTTTTCCCAATAGGCGTCAAAATCTGCCGGTTTGGGATTAATTCCCTGATAACTGGTCAATTGTTCGAGCGGTAAATCAAAAGTCAACGGCATAGGCGTCTCCAGATAATCAATATGAGTTCTTCTTCAAAGGTTTCAATATTATATTAACGCGAATTCAGGATTAAGAAAACCGGGCTGCATATCTGTCGCTGCAAGAAATCGCTTCGCTCTTTCTTTTGTCAAATGATATGGAATGGCTGCCCCGATTCAGGATCAATCGAAGAGAGATCGACGCTGATCGTTTTCAGGTCTATCTTTAGTTTCGCCTGCGAATGATCTTTCGTCCAGGTGATGGATACTTCGTGGTCGCTGCACGGGTCAAATTCACACACGCCATCAAATGCGGGGCAGGTGTTTCTGAACTCGATCAGGCGCATCAACCGCTTGACAATCGGGCGTTCAATTTCCTGCTCAATTTCCTGCAGGGTATAAGAATGCCTGTTTATCTCGCGCCCTTCGCCAGAAAGTTGAACTGCGGCGAAATCGTTTTTGCCGGCCAGCATGCCGACATAATAAATTTGAGGGATGCCCGGCGTAAATAATTGTATTGCCCTCGCGGCAAAATAAGCGTCGTCATCCTCGCCCAGCATCGAGTAATAAGTGCCGCGAATCTGATGAACATCGAAGCCGTCGGCGTCTTTGTGCTTTGGAGATAAAACCCGGCTCAGGTTCGCTCCTCTTTGCAGACAAACATCAATGATCCGCCTGACTCCCTCGGAATCGTAATAACCGTTCAAATCGGGTTTTACCGGGATGCCATCATGGCAGTCCAGCATCGTATATTGATGAAGCGGCCGCTCCTTCAGGTACGCTTTCAGCTTCCGGCTGTTTTTCTCCAGCAAGGCTTCAAGGATGAAATAAGGCAGCATGAAGTCATAGATCCAGAAATCGCGTCTGGATAATTCGAGTTGGGTCGAAAATTCGGCATGGACCTCTGGCAGCAGGTCAATGGCGTTGTTCGCCGCGGTCGATTTCATCCAGTCCATGAATTCGAAGATATCGGGCGCGACGAAAAAGCAGGAAGTGCCCGGCTTTTTGATTACATAACCAACTGCATCCAATCGGATGGATTTAACGCCGTTGAGCGAAAAGTGTTCGATGATCTTCGTGAATAACTCTCTGGCGGCGCGGGAATTGACATTCACGTCGATCTGGTCTGAAGGGGTCGTTTTGCCAAACGTAGTCCACAGCGTTTTTTTCTCTTTCCTGTCGCCGACCAGAAAATCTGAATACGGCAACGCTCTTCTTAAGAAGATTCTGTCCAGGTCTTCTTCGCTAAGTTTTCCACCCGGCCAGACTTTTTCGACGTCAAGGAACATATCGGCGTACGGGGAATTCGACCCGTTCCTGAGGTAATCCAAAAAACAGGCAGAAGTGGACGAGATATGATTGACCATCAAATCCAGCATCAGGTCATATTTCTGGCCAAGCTGCCGGATATCTTCCCAATCGCCAAATTTTGGATCAATTTCAAAATACGTAATCGGCGAATACCCCCGATCGCCAGTTGAGGGATAGGGCGGCAGCAGATGCACGCCGCCCTGAAATAAATTTTTAAAATGGTTATCCAGAACAAAATGAAGGGTCTTAAGATCTCCCCCCAGGGAATCAGGGTATGTAATGATTTGGACTTTATTCTTGGGGGTCATTTGT
>CAZDAW010000066.1:0-19267 GCA_964503685.1 uncultured Anaerolineaceae bacterium
AGGAGGCCTTCAACTTACTTCTCTCCCCCATTCCACTTTCTTGAGAAAGCCATAGAAGGTTCTCAACGTGCTTCAGGCATTCCTTGAAAACCAATTCCGTGTCCGCAACGCCGTCATTGATGACTGAACTGGAGCCCTTGCGGCAGTTAGGGGTCTCGCCTGCGCTGGCGTCCCGGCAAATGTCTTCTTCTTCGTAGATCGGTTCGTACCAGGTGAAAATCACCGGTGGGATAGTGATCAGCACCTGAATGTCTGCGCCGCGCCGTTCTTTGGTGTCCTGGCCAACGACCAGCGGGTTGTTCGGTGCAATCTTCTTGATGGAAGATGTTGGCTGTTGGATTGAGATCGACGAGTCCGGGCAAAGACGTGGAGGCGGCGGCGGGGTGACGACCCCAGCGCAGCCGCCGGGGATGGAAGCGCAGTTCTTGACCCCATTGAGGTACATCAGGTATGCAGTGCGCAGCGCGGCGTCATTCCAGGACATCGATAACAGGGTGGTGATAAAGCCAAACCCGGAGAACCAGGTCCACACATTCTCCTTCCCACTCAGCACTGCACCCCAAAATTGATCTGGCGATGTATATTGTGGGCGTTCCTGGGATAAGCGGCTCCAATCCAAACTGTCGCCAGCTACCAGACCGAGGAAGGTGAGCAGCCCGCCATAGCCATTGCTCATCATGCCTGTGGAATCGGCCAGCCCGCTTTCTTGGGGGTTCATAGCCATAAAAAAGAGTGTGGAAGCCGATGGCAGAACGACCATATTGCCGTCAGCCGTTTGATAGCGGTGGTAATTGGCTTCCAGATCGAGTGACTGCCCGAAGGGGAGATCGACGCTCATCCAGGAGGGAGTTTCCGTGTTAACACCCAGGTCAACAATATCGGAGCGGAGGTTGCCATTCTCGTCAAACACCTGGTCCCATGGCGTGGGATCCTGCGCCTGCACATTCACTGGGCCGGCAGCACCAAACAGTAGAGCCAGCACAAGAAAAGTAAAGAGCGAGCGTTCAAATAACTTCATTGCACCTTCCCCTCATTTGATTGCTGGAGCGCATCGATCTCCTGCGGCATGAGAAAACGGTCAAACTTCCAGACGCTGTCCTCGCGCACCGCCAGTCCATAGGCCTCATCCTGCGTTTTCTCGCTACCGGGTAATGGCTGAGAAAGCTGGATGGTTACCAGCCAGACCTGTTCGTTCTCGCTCCGGCGGATGAGTGTTTTGGGAGCCACGTCCGCGGTGGTGATGGTTTCCATTTCGGTGTAGCGGCGCCATAAAGAAGCGGATCCGCTGGTGGCGAACAGGCAGCCCGACTGCGTGCTGGTAGCGCAGAACCGCTCCAGCCAGGCGTCTTTGCCTTCCGCGTAATTCACCGTGAAGAAGGTTTTCACGCCGGTGACAACCGCCACCGAGGCCTGGCTGTCGTCGACTGGTGGCGCCGGGGTAGGACGCGGAATGATTTGATCCGCATACCGGATTCCCAAAACACCCGCGGTTACGCAGGCGATCAGCAGAAAGATCAGGACCAAAGACCGTTTTGAGATGTTGAATTCGCGCAATTTGACCTCGTGACAAAATAAAAAGCGGCCACGCGCAGCTGCGCATCGCAGAGCTGCAGGTGGGCGCTTTCTCGAATAAGGAATGGCTGGCGTTAAATGCGGCCCGAAGGGGTATTTGATTTACAGTGTCAGTATAGCATTGTATTTATAGGATGAAAAATCGAGATTTAACTTGACAAAGTATTACTACAGTATTACAGTAAGGAAAATGGATTTGTAGGATGGATTGACATGCCAAAAACGAATTCTTCGAACAAACCTGTGCACTCTTTTCGGCTCAGCCGGGAGAGCCTCTATCAGTTGAAAGAAATGGCCGGCGAAATGGGACGAAGTGAAAGCGATATCGTTGAAATCGCCTTGGACCGTATGTACCGAGAAGAAGTGCGTTTTGGTAGGCTCATCCGTGACCGTAGCAAACCAGAAGATTTCTATCACACAGAAGATAACAACGAGGAAGAACAGTGAAAATCGTAGGAATTGTTTTTATTCTGATCCGCAAGATCGTCTCGATCGCCTTGATCTTGGCGATTTGTGTCCCCTTGCTCTTAGTGGCTTACAAAGGCAACCAGCCCATGCAGGTATCACAGGTGCCGGCCGGAATGACGTACTGGCAGTTCATGGCAGACCGGATTGACGCCGCTAAAGAAGTGAAGCCATCCCGCTGTGGTTGGGGAATGTTTCTGTCACTTGCGATGATTGGACCTTTGTATTCGGTGGTTTATACCGAGGTTGGCATCCATCCCGATGGCTTCCTGGCAAGAGTTACAGCTCCCGATTCGGACATTCCAAAGGGAGTTGAGAATGCTCCCTGGAACCAGGTTCCACATATCTGGTGGAGCGTGGTGGAACGATTAAGTTGGACGATGCTAGGCAAAGTAAAACCTGGGTGCAGGTTCCGACCTGTAGAATGAGATTTTAGTTTGCTTTGTCAAGTTTTTACCTCAATAATTCGCCTATTAATTAAATTACCTTTCCAGCTATAATATTAGATGTCTCCATCATTTAAGAACATATCCTGTTCGTCGAAACAGTCATTTATAGGCCTTATCCTAATACCATATTCAGTAGAATTGTTTATTCAACGAAACCAGCGATGCCTATGGGGGTAGAAACAAATGGGCTGCTTTTTAGTAATGACAGCAAGAGATTTTCAAATGATGGAGATGATGAATCGTGCAAGCCAGCGAGAACATCCAGCATTTGAAAAAACGCAATACATCAGTCGGGTTAATAATCCAAAAACTGGCCACCAAGAAGTATTAATCAAAACAGAGAAAGAGTTAGCTCAATCAATCTATAAGTTTTTCCCTGATACACGTAAAAGTTCCGGCCAGCAGTCTCATCATGTGTTTCCACAAGCCCATCGAGATTTTTTTGAAAATGCTGGTATTAAAATTGATGATTACACTGTACTATTGGATCAAACTTCGCATTTACAGATGACCAACGTTCGAGAGGGTTATAAAAATGCCTGGAAATCTTTTGTTGATGAGTGCAAAGAAAGCGAATTGTCCCCTGCGGAAATAAAACAGGCAGCGCTTCATCACGCAGGTACGTTAATGACTGCATTCGGCTTCAACGACGGTGATATCAACCGCCATCGTCATCATAACTATTAAACAATGTCAAACATACTTGAAAAATCAATAGAAATTATAAACAGACTGGGTATAAAAGATCCTGGCACCCCGGTGACTATAGAGGAAATAGCCAAAAGTGAAGAAAGGTTAGGAGTTAGATTCCCTGATTCGTACCGGGTCTTTTTATCTAAATTTGGCACGTTTCAATTTAATGATATTGTTGTGTTTGGACTAGGAGTTCCTCGCCTGTTATTGCCAAGCGTCGAATGTGCAACACTGACCGCTAGAGCCATCCATCCAGATTTGCCACCTGGACTTATCCCAATCCACTTGATTGAGAATGGCGTTTTTGCTTGTATCTCTCCCGATCCAGTCAGGAATACCGATGAAGAGCCGCCCCTTGTAATCTGGTACGCCACGCTCCCCACTCAGGATCAGAGTTGGGAAACATTAGATCCCTCATTCGGTCATTATTTTTGCCGTTTGGTTCAAAAACCTTATTGGCATGACAAAGGGTTCCAGATCCTAAAGGAGCACGTAGCCCGGTACCAAAAAGAGCATGAATATGATCATGCAAAAGGTGGCAAATTACCACGGAACACTGATTGGCGGCCATTCCGTTATTGCATCCAGGATGTCGTTTTCGGTACTACAGTAGTAAAACACCACCAAGAAGGTAACTGCTTACAAGTTGATGTTTTTTTGACTGCTGATGTACCGGAATACGGTCCAATGGCCGGTGCTCGTGCTTTGACAGCATTCCTGCTATCTGAGGCATACAAATGTGGCGGGACAATGGAGATTCGCTTTACTCGCAATGTAGAGGATGGGCAGGTGCCAGCAGAACTACAAGAACTTGCTTTTCAATACGGTATTCACCTTTCTCATGTTTCGAGAGGTAGGATTGAGCCTGGGGAGTCGAAAGCACTATATGCGGCAATGACCGGTTTTTCAGGACGTTTACAGGAACATATTAATCAGCTGGAAAGCGAAGGAAAGCTGAAGATGGCGCGTGCCTGTTACGTTGTTCATCATGGGGTATGGTCTAAAGAACAACTTGAAATGATTGTTCTGGGCAGTGAGAATCCAGAAAGTATCCTCAGCGGCCAAGCACGGCCTGAGCAGCGCCACCTTTACCAACATGATTTGTTACATGCTCGCGCAGCCTTAATGGCTGGTATGTTTGAACGAATGATCTTACAGCGCAACCGCGTCAATGAAGAGGGGGTTACTTTTGATATGGAGGATGATCTGCGCGAACTTAAAATTCATTTTGATGGCACGGGTTATGTCAAAGAGTATCTGTGTTCAGAGCCGGTTGCGTTACCCTGGTTGTTTGATACGAAAAACGACCGAACCATCCCTGAAAATATCGCCTTCCAGGTATTGGTTCGAGCCAGAAGCCAGGCGGATCTTCGGTTCCACTTTCCCGCGGATATTCAAACAGCAGCCAAGTGGAAAGCGGAGAAAAATGCCCCCACCTTTATTCTGGTCCCAAGAGATTTTACCGAAATGCCAGGCAACTGGATGGCCCAGGTTGCAGAAAAGGCAGAGCAGGCAGGTATTGGCATCCTCGTATGTCCTGAATCAGTAGCTGTGTTCGATGTAGAGGCTGCTCAGCGTCTATCCACCAGTAGGGTTCTTAGGCAATGACTGTTTCCCGTTTCTACTTATGTGCTATTCCGGGTCCTTTCTGGCAACCTGCATCCGCGCCATCAAAGTTAAATTTAGGCACATTCGCTTCCGACGCATTAAGTTGCGAGCGACGTATCGCAAAGGAAGTTAACTTAAAAGATGAACAGACCCGCTACAATATGATATGCGATCGGATGGAACAAGAGCTCATCCAAATCGGCGGTATCCGTTGGATGAAAGATTTTTCTGAACTGCCTCAGTTGCTGAGCTCTGGTTTCTTTCCTGCGGCAGCTCTATCGGACGGATATCTTTCTATTCTCTCGCGATTAGCCGAGCAGCCCAACTCAGATGATCGTCTAGGGGCCAGTTTCTTTCCGCCCGACCAGGTTTCTAGCCATCTCCAGCGATTCGCCAAGTGGGCGCAAGAACAAGGCTTGTCCAGTACTCGGGTTGTTCAGCAGCGGTTAGCCTTTTTGGATCAAGCTGCTAAGACAGGCTGCGGGGTAATGGAACTGCAAACCACTTTCCTTCCCGCCTCTATTGACCAGGCACAAATCGCGCAATATCGGGGGAGTGTTCAAGCCGACGCACAGACCAGCGCATATATCGAAGTTCCAAAGTTTGAAGTAACTACTCTGGATCGAGAATTGTTTGGGGAAAAAGGTAAAAAACAGCACCTCTTGCGTATCCTGATTGGGCAAATGGAAGAAGCATTGCGCAATAATGAGCCAGTCAGTTTTGGCAATCAAGCGCCACATGATGTAATCACCGAAGCTCTCAATCACTTTGTGTTTGTTCCAGCCGAACGACCCTTAACTCCGGCAAATTTACGCGTGGCTTACTCGGATGGTTCTGAGGCAGAGCCTTTCCCTGTCTTATGTTTGCATCAGCTGCCTGAGTCATCTGTGGAGCCAGGTGCGAGCCAACTGCGGGTTTCATTAATGAGTATGCGCCATTTTGAATTGGATCCAGAGATTGATTTGTGCTGGTTCCGTAACCGAGAGGTGTCGCAAACTCGCACGCTGGCCGAGACGGATGCGTTTTGTTATAACGCGACTCTAAATCAGATCGAGGAGAGCCTCAAACAGGGCAGCGTCTACTTACAAATGTTTCATACAGGTTTTGAACCTGCCGTTCTCGGCTTTTACCGTGGTCTGGTGCAGATGCTGCTCAAACTTCGGACCAAGAAAGCCCCTTCCCTTCACGTTTTTCCGTTCTATTTTCGCGGGGGGGATCATTACCAACAGGGTAGTCGATGGGAATAGGTCGGTGAGGAGGGTAGGCGATGCCGCGTGAGTGGTATACAACTTGTAAAGACTGCGGTAAAGAGTTTGGCTATTCAGACGATTCTTACCAACTGAGTATGCGGAGAGGGCAATCTCGACCAGAACGTTGCCCTGAGTGCCGGAAGCTTCACGCGCGTGAAATCTCTACCCTGGGCCTATCGCATTTCGAATTAACCCCTCTCCTGCCGGTACCCCTCAGTGGTTTGAGAGCCGGCCGTCTGGGCGGACTAGTGCGTCCCCCGCGCGTCCACGAGGCGCGCGACAAGAAGTCTTCCTTTGATTTCAATAAATTTGGAATCAAAGACACGCACATCTGCGAATATTTTAATTTAATGACGGATCCCCAAAAAAGAGTGACCGTTGTGGTGGCTCCAACCGGAGCTGGTAAATCTACTTTTTTACCCTACCGCCTGATGGTGCCATCAGAGCCCTTCCCTCCAGACCTGTTCACCCGAAATGGACAGATTATTATCACTCAACCTCGTATTCAGGCCACTCGAAATATCCCCTTGTTTGTGGCCCGCGATCTGCATGGATCAAATTTAGGGGCTGGTTTTGACGTTGGGTTTAAGCATAGCGGCAGCCCCTCAACCGACTGGCGCAATAAGATGGTTTACATGACCGATGGAACGTTGATCAACATGATCGTACGCAATGAACTTAACCGTCTTAGCGTGATCATGATTGACGAGGCCCATGAGCGCAGCCTGAATATTGACCTGATTCTAGGGTTGCTGCGCCTACAGTTGTCCCGTTATCCGAACCTGAAATTAATCATCGCCAGCGCTACGATTAATGCCGGCATGTTCCTGGAATACTTTGGCGGGCCCCAAAATTTTAATCCAGACGACTATGCAAAAGATACCGATGAAGGTTTTCTAGCATACGATAACGCACAGATAGCAGAGGCCCTCAAAAATTACCCGGTGGGCTTTTATGGCTTTCCTGGAAAGCGTCAATATCCTGTAGAAACCCGGTTTCGTGAAGAGAATCCCATTCCCGAAGAGCAATGGTCTGGTCGCATGCCTGATGAGATGGCGAAGAAGATTTTGCAGATCCTACACGATATGCAGGCTGGCGAGGAGCAGGCAAAGGGCGATATTTTAGGTTTCCTGCATGGCGAAGCACCTATTGAACGTACAGTAGATTTGATCCGCGCTGGGATTGATGATGACAATACTCTGGCGGGGCAGGTAGATGTGCTGCCACTCTATACAAAACTACAGCAGAAACAGCAGGATGCCGCATTGCTTCCCAAGAAGAAAAAAGGGCGCCTGCGCGTGGTGATTTCAACCAACGTCGCTGAAACCTCATTAACTGTAGATGGCATCGTACACGTTGTAGATAGCGGATTGATCAACGAAAGCCAATGGGATAGCAGAACACAAACATCTTTTGTGGTGCCGAAAATTCACAGCCAGGCTGGGTGCAAACAACGCTGGGGGCGTGGCGGGCGCATTCAACCAGGTGTCGCCCATTGCCTTTACACGCAAGAACAGTTTGATCGCTTCCCCAAGCACACGGACCCGGAAATTCTGCGCGCTCCATTAGATCAGATCGTGCTGACTGCAAAGGCGGCTGGCGTGGATAATATCCAAACCTTTGCATGGATCCAACGCCCAGCGCAAGAGGAGTTGGATCGTGCGCCGAGGTTTTTACAGCAGATCGGCGCAATTGACCCTCAAGGCGACCTGACAGATCATGGGCTGGAGTTAAGGAGTTTTGGCGAAGAAGTAGATATTGCCAATCTCATGATATTGGCCGATCGTTTTGGTTGTGCAGTAGAGATGGCGACCATTCTACCAATGCGCAACCTGGGTGGTTATACCCGGCTGCTGCTTTGGGATAAGGGTTGGGACGCGCATACCAAGCGTTCAATCCATCGAATTCATCAAGGCTTGCTTGGACCTTGCCTGGATGACGTCGAATTTTCTCTGAAAATGTGGCAGGCATGGGAAGGGCTTTCGCCGAAATCTGCAAATCGAACTGAACGTGAAAAATGGTGTGGGCAGTTTTTTGTCAATCACCACGTGTTTCATGACCAGGTGGAATCTGAACGCGAGGACCTATTGGCATCCCTTTCTGGTCATAAAAAGGAACAAAAGTATCGACCGATTAATTTTAATTTATTAACTCGATTGCGCATCTTAATGACCTATGGACTGCCAAATCAAATATATCTATTGGAGGAAAATCAAAATTCGCAATCAGAATTGAGCCAAGCTCCTGTGTATCATCCCTATATCGTGAATCCAGGAGGAGATACCGCGCAGGAAGAACTTCATGCTGGGGCAGTCGTCGAAGTTAGTCCCGAATCAATTTGTGCCGGTCGCGCGCTGCAAGCCTTTGTTTGCGGGCAGCGCCTACGGACTCGCCGGCGTATGTCACCATTATCTGAACCACTCACAATCATCACAGCCTCCTTCCTAACGCTCATCAAGCCTGAATGGCTCCGTTATATCAACCAGCCGATCATGACTCTGGCTCGCCTGATTGCCTCAGAAACCCGCGTGTCGTCTGGCGACCTGATTGCTACGACAACTCAGGCTCGTTTATTTATCGATCAGATTTATCCGGTGGGAGCGACCTTTCGATGCAGGCAGGGGACGGATGTCAATCGCGTTCAGATAGGCACATTAATTGCGCCAGCTCCACTCATTCAGCCTCGCCGAAGCAACGAAGATATCGATGCCCCTGTAGACCTGGAAGTGCTTGAAGCTGAAAAAGCCATCCAGGGCAGTGGAATCAGCGAAGAAGACAAAAAATTTATTGTTGATGTAGAAGAAGATGCTCCTGGACCGGCCGAGTGGGTTGATCTGGTTGAGGAGGTTGACGAGGAAGCGATCTCTTCTGATGCGCAAGCATCTTCAGTTCAATGGTCACCCGCGAATTTCTCTGGCAGGATCGTGCATGCGCCAGTCAACACAACAACAGAAACGGAATTTCATGCATTTGTAACCGGGTATGACTTTACTGGCAGCGCTCCGTCGGTTTTACTCGAAATTCCCGACCAACCCACCCCATTTGAAAAGTTTGCTGCGCTTTATAAAAGAGGCGATCCCATCTCGGCTGTCGTTTCTTCGGTTGAACAGTACGTTAATGATCGCCTAACCTATTTAGTTGTACGAGAAGAAAAAACCGGATTAGAAATCATTCTCGATCCCTATGATGCCAGCTTGGGTGGGCGTAATTTTGCCGTTGAAATTTTGCAGCCGGGTGAGAAGATTGAAGCTATCGTAGAAGATATCGATGCTAAGGCCCGGCGGGTCAAAGTATCGCGTTTGAAACAGGCAGAGGCTGAAATCATTAAGTTTAGCAAACGCGGCGATGAACAGATTATTGAGGCTGTTATTGTTGAAGTCCGTGATAACGGTCTGCATGTATGGTTAAATCCAGACCCATCCCATGCAAGTATTCCTATCAGCTCGTTTGTCTATATTGATCGTTTGCCTCAACGGCCTGATGAAATGTGGCTAGGACGGACCTGCAAAGTAAAAGTTCGTCCACAACAATTCAGACGTGAGATACGACGTGGCGTTGGATCACTCTCAGACGAAGACCTAAAGAAGCTGCAAAAATTCCCATGGGACGGTAAGCTAAGTTTTGATGTCGAATCCGGACGAATCATTGCCAGCCGGCGACTTACTTATGAACAGCGAAATCGTTTGTTAACGCTCATTGCGAATAATGAATTTCAAAAAGCAGTAAATATCCTGTATCGTCGCACCAATGAAATTGAAGCTCGTGTCCTGGATATGACCGGCATGGAAAACCTGGCGCAATACCAGGGGCAACGCGCAGCTGAGAAATGGAAGGTGACCAAAGTCCTGGATGATTCTATTTTGGTCGCATCACCGGATGGCTTCGAGACAGTGGTTCCCAAGCGCGAAGTTGTATATGATCAGAACATAGATCTACATGCAGTCCTGAACGAGGGGGCAGCGGTTGATGTTAAGGTGAAGCAAGTGGACCTGGAAGATGGCCGTGCAGACCTCTCCTTATTAAAACCAGAAGAAGACCCACTCAATAAGTTCCAAAGTGGCCAGCGCGTCCAAGGACGAGTCGTCAATATTGTTTCATCTGGCGGATTTTTAGGCGCGAATATTGAACTAGAGCCCGGGGTGCAAGGCCGGATTCATATCAGCGAGATTGCATGGTGGCGTATCGAACGAGTAGAAGATGCATTGCACCCAGATCAAATTGTGCAGCTACGGATTATTGATATCGATAGACATGAGCGCCGCCTATATTTCACTATGCGGATGTCTGAAACCGATCCCCTTAGGCAATATAAAGTAAACCAATTATTGCAAGGCAAGGTAGTAGGGTTTACCAAAAATGGCTCTGGTGTTTTTGTGGAATTATCTCCAGGTGCCGAAGGGTATGTATATAAGGATGAAATTAGTTTCAATACAATTCAAGATGCCAGGTTGACATTAAAGGATGGACAAATTGTTACTGTTCGTATAACAGAGTTGGATCTTAAAGAACGCAAGATGCGACTAACGATGAGGGGATTGTACGAGATAATTCTTCGCTCGCCATTATCGCACATTCACCTAATAAAAGGTCCACGTGGATCGACAATAATTCAGCTTACAGAAGAAACACAGACCCGCATTGATATCGATGATGACGGTACATGTACCATACAAGGTTTAACTGAGAAAAATGTAACTTTAGCAAAACAACGAATTGAGAGAATTTTGGCAACACGTATTGTTACATTTAATATCGAAGAGATACAAGCAAGGAGACTGATAGGTAAAGGGGGAGAAATAATTAAAAATATTCAAAATAACACGAGCGCACAAATCCAAGTCGAATCCAACACCAATCAAGTCACAATTACTGCTGCGGATAATTTTATATTACAGCGAGCATTGACTGAGATACAGAATCGGATAACCTTCATGGAGCTTGTTATTTTAGTCTCTCCGGATATGATTGGACGCCGAGTTATTGGAACGGGGGGAAAAATTAAGGACGAAATACAACAATCAGCACAAGTGACCATAAAAGCCAGCAGCGATGGGTCTGGGGTTATTTATGTTGAAGGTAAAACGGCTGCTTCTGTTCTTTTAGCTGAACAAATTATCCGAAATAAAACCGGATGGGCTACACAGAAGTCTATTAGAGAATATCGAATGCCAGCATATCAAGAGATTCGAACAGAAGTAAAACCGTCATTCAGAATAACTCGTCCGCCGAGTCACGCCGAATCAATTCCAACCAGAGAGAGAGAACAGCCTACGCCACAATATCGGCAACAGCCTATTCAAACCCCATCTCCTCAATTTCGTGTTACTCGGTCGCCTCAAACATATCAAATGCAGATTCAATACCCTCTTAGTAAGTTGCCAAATCTCTTCAGAAAACAAGGTGGATTCTTCACGTCATTGTTTGGAATGGGGAAAACCGCGTTAGATATAATTATTGAGGAAACACATACACAAATAAGGGTAAATTCAACTACAGGTGTACTTACTGTAACGGGCACGAGCCAGGAAGCTGTTAATAGCGGAGTTCAACGGTTACGCAATCTACTTACATAAACGCTAAAGCTAAAGTACAGTCAGCCAGCAACTATTATATTGGTTTTGATTAAGTATCCATATAACCATTATTATTTCATTCGATGTCATTTGCTGATTTTGAAACAATCATTCTTTCAACTTATCCTATACATGATCTTTTAACCATTCTGAGAGCCTTCTAATTATTGTAAATGGATTGGGGACCTGATTCGATTTTAGGGGAGATGAAAATATCTGATTAGCAGAAAACTCATTCAACTTTTCTAGCAATTCTGATTGCAAGGAATTTTCAATATTTACGTAATACCCAGGATTTCTATTTCTTGTTCGTTTGCTTGGCCTGCCAGAGTTGCTCTTTATTGTCTTTGGACGCTTAGGGTCTGTTTCGATCTGTTGCCTTATTTCAGTAATTCTGATTTGAACATCTTTAGGAGAAATTAGAGCGTTATCTAAAAAAGTGATGTCCTCTAAAATTTGTGTAGCAGTTTTTGCGTTTCCAGGTCCTTGTGCGTATAACATCAAGTATTCAAGAATGCGAGTTCTTTCTCTTGATGCAAGCTTTACAATAGGCCATTCGCTTGGTTTAACATTAGCGGGTATTCCATCACCATTAAAAACATTGCCGGAAGCAGGCCATAGAACAAGTTGTCCACATACAATTGGCCTTCCGGTTATTCCTAATAGGATCGGAAGATCAGTGAATTGTAAGTTTTGAGAGTCTATAACCCGATATGATTTACCCTTATCATAAAGCACCCGATTTATTTCATCTATAGATCCAATAAAATAAATATCAATTAGGCTATCCACAGACAAAAGTTGGTAAATCTTACGTAGGGCGGATTCTTTAAGGCTACACCACTCAATGAAGATTATCCTTGGCCATAGAGAACTATTCCACTGCTCAAAAGCACTTAATGCTCTATCACACTCACATGCCCTAAAATCAGAAAAATGAATACTCAAACGTCGAGTCAAATCACTTCTCACCCCAGAACTGTGGCATATGACCCAACAAGAATCTCTCATATCCCCCCTCAAATGAACAGCCTATGGCAGAGGTAACTCAGCTCCAGGCGTTGGAATTTTTTCATCAACCGGAGTAGATGTAGGTATTGTAGTCGCATTCGGAGTCAATGTTATGTAAGTAGGCATTACAGTCACAGTCTTAGTATTACCAACAGTCGGCGTCAGTGTTACTGTAGCAGTGAATGTAGCCGAAGCAGTTGAACCTAAGGGTTCCGTTAGACTATTTTTATTTCTTAAGTTGAAAAGCAGATCGCTCGCCTGACGGCCGTATTTACTGCGCGGATCCATCATGACCACAGCTTGAAGTTGACCGATCAATCGTTCTTTGGTGACCTCATCCAAATCACCTCGATTAGCCAGCAAAGTGATTGGTGCTAAAATCTTCTTTTGAATATCCAGGATTGCCTTGTCTCCAGGATTATTATCAACAACTACTGTGGGTTGTGGAACTATTGGCTTTTCCTTGTCAAATTGGCGCAGAAGCATTACACGAGTAAAGATAGATCCTAAAGCAATTCCAAGTATTAGAACGCCCAGGTAAATTGGAATCCTGATTATCCACTGTGATGGCCTTGGGGATGGAGCAGGAGTAAAAAATGGATCAGCTGGTATAGGTTTTCGTTCAGGTTTAGTGATGGGAATTGAGTTATGCTGAGTTACAGGTGTTGAACCACCCAAACTATGTTCTGGTATAAGTATCGGCTCTTTTTGGGGAACTCTAATAGTCGGGATATTTTCAGAAACCGTTTCCTTATAGCCAGGTTGAATAACTTTATCCGTAGGGGTAACATCAGGAACAAGAATAATGTTATTAGCGGGGATCAGAGTACATTCCAGCCCAGAGAAAAAGCCGAATTGATGATTATTAGGATCATATACGAGTGCTACTTGCCAATTAGTTCGGTATACAGCACGATGATTTGCCTTATCCGTCCCCGACATAAATATTCCATGACCAGGATGTGTGTGGTACCAGCCCAATCGACAGCTATTCGGATTTTGATCCAATATAAACTCGCTTCTCCGAACCATCTCTGCCATCTCGTCAGCACTAACTTCAACATAAGTCAAGCTACTTCGCTCAGGCCGAGTGGCTGGGACCATATCTAAGACATTAAGCCAAACACCATTTGTGTTTTGATTTTCAAATACAGTCCCAATCAGAATACCAAATTGCTCTTTACCGATTGCTGAAGATCCATGTATAAGAATTTTATTCCAGACGCTTTGGGGAACTAGAATAACCGGATATTTCCAATTAATGTTTTCATGAGACGAATCCGCAGGGAATGTTTGTTTTGGAGGTGCATATTTGCGAATGCTCTTAACCTTAAAACCAGTTGAAAGAGCTGTCGAAGATGGGCTTTCAATTGGTTTTTCTTGATTACTTTTAGGATTAGGATATCCCTGTTGGTTTTGAGTATCGATGGATTCAGTTAGAGGTAGAATATTCTTCTGAGGAAGTGTATTTTGTTCACCAATAGCAGACGGTACATCTTTGGGATGATTGAAATCCGCCAAAGGTGTGGAGGGGGAAGATCTCGAAATAATATGAAATCCCGAAGATGATGGTGGTAATTGTAAAACCATTTGAGTGAGCGGGAAATTATTCCTGAACTTTCTATACCATTTGTTAGCATTTTCATTCAGAATTTTATTTTGATCAACAAATTGATAAGTCAACAGATCCCAAATAAAAGCGACCAGGTGAGTTAGTTTCTCCTGAGACTTTAGATCTTTTCTAGTCATTATATTAATATTAAGTACCCCGCCTTCATTTTGTGAAATATTTGGATGGTACGGGCGAGGATCTAAAAGTCTGATGTGGGGTGTGACTTGATCTGGTAAAAATGTGATTTCCAAGTGTACTGAGTCTACTAATCCCTGCCGATCGTAAGAGTAGAACCATCCTGGCCTTGGGCTTAAAAAGATCAACAACAACTTATTCTGCCCTGAAGGGTGAACCTGAAAATGATCAGGATTGAGCCGTGACATTACGATCAGATCATCGTAAGCCAGCTTTGTTCTTGCTTCAACAGAGATATGTCCATTCATCAAAATACCTTTTTAGCCTGTAGTAATGTTTAGCTCAAACACCTATCAGCCAGTTTAGAAATCTAGCTTGTTTCCCAATCGCTCAAGCGAAAAATGCGAGAATTAGTTATTGAAATCACTTTATTGCCGTTTTACCTTAAAAGTCGGCACTTCAGGCGGATTGGCTTTTTGAGTCACTTTAAATCCAGCAGTTCCATCCAAATTTGGAAGTGGTGAGTGATCAAGGGGTAGGCGGCCCCTATTTTGTATATACCATTCGTAAAACTCCCGAGATGCCAAGCTTTTGGGATTAATTAGCAAAGGATCATACTGGAAAAAGCGTGCTAATCGAACACAAAGCTTAGCTAAGTCTTCACTAAGTGGAAAACCTCCTAAACATATCCTTCGTGAATTGTCAGAATAAACATGCGGATGTTTAATGACAGCTGTTCTGAACTTTACTTGAGGTAAATACCGTATCGGGTAATCATACGAAGAACAATCAATTTCAATAACATGCTCTCGTCGATCGCCTTCGACAGTGGGAGCCAGTAGATGAAAAGTTACAAGATAACGGTTGGGGTATGTTCGACCTGGAATGTTAGTCCAATCTGGCTGCCAGGTTATAAGAGGACCTGGCAGCCTTTGCATAGCCCGATAGTCAGCCTCTAGCCTTCTCGCATGCACAAACTCTCGATCATCCGTCATATTTATCCCCCCATTTGGGTTCGAACCACCGTGATTGTGGAGCCTGTGGCCACGCCAGCTTGTTGAAGACTTTGACCGGCAGGGATGGTAGTACCACCTTTGACATTCAAAGCGTAAAATGTGTTTGGTTGTGCTGCTGGAATAAATCCTGCAGCAACGAGATTCTGTACCAACTGCTCGGTGGTCATGGTATCTTCCACTTCTGCATCCATAGATGAGTTGTCTTCAGCAAGAAATGTCAGGTTAATTGTAGCCATTTTAATCTCTCCTTGTGTTTTTCTAGGCACTTTATTGAGTACGAACTTCGGAAAACTGAGCGTCACCCATTACGGTTTCGACATCGCCAGCCAGTTCTACAGTTAGCGTAGATAAAGCCTCTGTTGTTGGCCGGAAGTTAACCCATCCAAGAGCCGGGAAGCCCAAATCGGTTAATTTCATTTCTAGCATTCTCTGCCAGATATTTTGACTGCTACACCTCCTTTCTTTTTCAATGTCGGATGTCTCTGAATACACCAACTCCACCGAGTCTCCTGAAGCATTGCAGTGAGGGCAAACTAAAATGTCCGTGGTAAGCGAAAAGGATGGACGCAAGATTATATCTACTCGGTGACAAGCGTTACATTTTCGCTCGAGAACCAAAGTCGCTGGAAAGATTATCTCAGGATCGGTTTCATAATTAATTCGGAGGGCACTAACCAAATCCCCAAATGTATTTTGAAAAACAGATAAATTCAATTCTGTAGGGGTTATTGGCTCTTTTACTGAACTGCACCAACAATCAGGACGGCGGGCAATATTAACCACGTCCAAATTCGACCGCGAGCCAACTGCACTATAAAGAAGTTTTGTACCTGCAGCCCAAGGGGCGTCTTGGATAACCTTAACCGCTTCTTGGGTTTGGAAACCTGCGATAACTGCTGATGCAATTTGAACTGTTGGCAATCGTCCTGCTGACCAATCCGTTTTCATGACACGCGAACAAGAATCGTATCTCTCATTCGCCAATTCTAATTGGGCCGGGCTGACAGTGCACTCCCAGCAAGCTGTTCGGGGCGGATTTACAGCTGTAACGTTTCCAGATAAACCGAAAATTCCGCCATCAATAAATGGTGTCCCGGTCAGAATACAATTCTTATTTGCGATCTTCCTTGCCTCAACATTATCCAGACAACCGATCACAACATCTACCCGCCGATATATGCCTGTTCCTAAGCGCCAGACAACATCATCAACAAAGGGCTGGGATCTTGACTGAGAATACACATTAAGAGACTTGGCTCGTTTTGCAAGGAGATCGGCTTTTACCCGTCTACCCCTAACATCGCTTTTACGAAACATAACTGAGCGGCTAAGATTACTTCGATCAATAGTATCAAAATCAGCAATAAGCATATATCCTAATCCCATAAGGGACATATTTTTCACTACTTCATTACCGAGAGCTCCTGCCCCTAAAATCAAAGCACGTCCTGAAGACATTCGATCTTGTCGCCAACCTTCTATGCGCTCTTGGCGATCTGTTAAACTGTCTACCTTTTTAGGGCGGTAAAGTTTTATTTTCTTGAATTTCGCATCCATGACTCACCTATCAATGCAACTGCTGCTTGTACGGAAGCCGTTTCATCTCATGGTCGTCCGCTTGGCATACAGCGCATCCACCGCCTTTTGCCTTTACCCAAGCGTCATAGCAATGGCCATGTATGAGTTTTTTTGTTATTGGGCAGCGAGCCCAACCAGTATTTTTATAAGTGCCGTTTATCGTCTCCGTGCAAATGATACATGTTTGCTGATTATGGTAAACAGTTACACTCGGAGGGCGTTCTACCCAAGGGCCCCATTCTAATGGAGCTTCAGTCTTAATAGGGGCAGAAGCAGGGGTATATGGGTGCTGTATTTGTATCACACGAAAAGTTGGCGTAGGTGGAGGCGGTGAGGGAGGAATGTTTTGTTGTGTAATTCCTCTAGAATCGGAAGGCCTCTGCGTAGATGCAGTAGATCCTGACGATGAAGAACTAGATGCTATAGCGATAATCGCTATAAATACGATGATGCCTATTATCACAAGGATTGCGGTACTGTCAGTGTTATTCATTCTCGGATCAGATCCCCTTCCGATTAAAATTTTATGCAATTTACCTCAATCTTACTTATTGCTTGCACAAATAGGGCAGTTTTCTCTCATTGGAATTTCACGAACACCATCAACTGTGGCCCCAGAGAGGGAAATTTCCTTATACTTCCAACTTAATGGCCGTCGATCCATGAACATTGCTCCTAAAGCATATAAAACCGGGCCTGCCACGGTTTTTAGAATGTCAATTGACGATCCGACAGTGCAAGGATATTTATCAAGATCACCAACTGCGTCTGGAAAAACACAGCCAAAACAAGGCTCATTCAGGCGGCTGGATTGAATAAAAATATAACCGAAATCCGCATTGTTATTTACAGCTGTAAAAATTACAGGAATGCGATGTTGGATGCCCCATCGAGAGGCATAAACTCTCGCTTGTTGGTTGTCAACGCCGCATATTACCGCGTTTACGTTTCCGACAAATCCATCCTCGATCGCCTTCTCGGCACTCATTGCTAAACCAATCAGAGTAAGCGGCAGAATAGCTTCTCGATGTAAATTTCGAACCAATCTTAACGCCTTATTTTGATATAAGTCTTCTTCGAAAAAGCGTTGTCGGTTTAAATTGGATAATTCAACAGTATCTGGGTCGCAGATCGTTATGAAGCCAACACCATTTCGGACCAAACCTTGACCGATTTCCCCACCAAGCCCGCCGGCTCCAATTAACAAAACATGTACGCGACCCATCACACCTGGTTTATAGCCAGGAAGTCTCGTGCATCTATCATCCACAGGCGATTCAGCTGGATCGTGTGGGACAATGCCATGTGATATTAATTTAAGCGATTTCTGTGAGATGGAAAGTTGTTCTACCAACTTGTTTTACTCCTTCGCCGAAAATCTCGACTTCAAAAGGTAGGTCGACGCTGAAAAACCGGATATGTCCATCTCTGCTATAAATACAGCTTATACAGGAGTATCCTCCACGCTCCAGCCGCGTTTGATGATCAATATCGGTTCCTGAAGGCATATTTGCGACCTCGCCACAGCCAGGGTGAGAATGACATACGACATGAAGAGGATAACCAAATTCAGCCATTCTGATCAAGACATCGCGAGTTGACATTGGATCGCCTTTTACAAATGCAGGCGTCTGCTGGGAGAAGCTAAAAGTCACAATTCGTTCAACAGTACGTATATTTCCACAAACGACACCCGAAGCGTAATGCATCCATTCGGGCTCATCACTTAGTAAACCAAGAGGACCGTTTTTTCTTACTTGAGTGCAGTAGAAAAAAGAGTCATAAAGAAACCAACTCCCGATCAGATACTTCAATCTAGTTCTGCTTATTTGGCTTACATCATCAGCGTTTTTTGTCTCCTCCAAATCCCGATCTTTTTCCTCCATCTAAAAACCTCCAGTCATATCAGCTAGAGAATGTTCAATGTTTCGAATTGCACTGGCCAAATCTCTAGGTGCAACATTAAAATGAATCCAATACCAACCATTACCATCATGATGCCAACAAGCGCGGTGTTGATATGTCTTTAATTGGGTTGGTGGATTTTTACAATAAATGTCAAAAGTAGCACCAGATGGTTTACTATTTGGAAAGCAGGCTTTACCTTGCCAAGTTCGATCGCGCACTTGGTATGTGCCTTCAAAAAGACCTGGTCGAACTTGTCTCCAACCGAATTCTTCCCACGGTTCCTGAAATAAGATAAACCTCTTGGGTGGATAAATCCTTTGTTGGATATTGATAATCTCAATCTTCCGTCGGGTTGGATTATCGAATTGGCCTGGCTTCCGAGTGACTCGGAAGCCAG
>CAZDAW010000067.1:0-19180 GCA_964503685.1 uncultured Anaerolineaceae bacterium
TTTTAGATCACAAAAATAAACCAGCGGCTTATTTAAGCCGTTGATGCTTTTTTAGGTAATCGATTAAATCCATCCGGGATTTATCTTTGTGTTCACGATGCAGCTTTTGGTTTATTCCTGATTTACCCCCGGGCGAATTTTATCATTTTGCAGGGTGCGAATACCATTACGCACCTGGGTGATGGTGCGGTCGAGTTCCATTTCCAGTTTGCTTAACGTTTGCATGACGTAATCATCGGCCTCGCGGCGGGTGGCTTCAGCGTCCGCCTGGGCCTTGGCAATGATCTGATCGGCGCGCGCTTGGGCGGCCTGAACGAGTGATTCGCGATCCAGCGCCTGTTCGGATTTTTCCCGCGCCAGTTGGAGCGTGCGCGAGGCTTCTTCTTGCGCCTGTGCCAAAATGCGGTCGCGCTGGGCGAGCAATTGCTGGGCTTTACGCACTTCATCCGGGATGGTCACGCGCATCTGGTCGATTAAATCGAGCATGCGGTCTTCGTCCACAACAACGCTGTGAGTCAGAGGTATGGGGCGTGATTGGTTGAATAATTCTTCGAGTCGATCGACGAGATGAAGTATGTCCATAACTTCCTCCACAATTATGTGTGTTAATGGAAGGATGCAAGAATTAAGCCAGGATTAAACCAGGAATGATTGTATCATCACTCAATCTCTGAGCGAAGTGATATGCTCACGTTTCTGTTCTGAATCCAGGTTTTCGTAACGCTCTTTCAACGCCTTGGCAACGAAGGGCGGCACCATCGTGGAAACGTCGCCTTTCAATGCGGCGATCTCGCGTACAGTGGAAGATGAGAGAAACGTGTTTTCTTCGTTGGTGATGAGGGCAACAATTTCGATATCTGGCGCCAGACGGTGGTTTGCCAGGGCCATACGGAATTCGAACTCGAAATCGGAAAACACTCGCAAGCCACGTACGATTACTTGAGCGCCGACTTCGCGGGCAAATTGCACAGTTAACGTATTATAACCAACCACCCTGACCTTGGGAACATTGTCAAATGCTTTAACAACCAGTTCCATACGGACTTCAGGCGGAAAGAGCAGGTTTTTCAGCGGACGATCGTAAACTGCAACAATCACTTCGTCGAACAGGCACGCGGCCCGCAGAGTGATGTCGATGTGTCCGTAATGAATGGGATCAAACGTCCCTGGATAGAGCGCTTTTACCATTAGCTGATATCTCCTTTACCGTTGCTCCAGAATCTTTTGAGCATTGCAGCAAGCAGTTGGTGTTCAGTTGCGGCCAGATCGGGATCTTTTTCGAAGATTGCCTGAGCTTCTCTGCGAGCGGTATCGATGAGGCGGACGTCAGTAATGCTGGCCATGCGTAATTCAGAAAAGCCAGCCTGGCGGGTTCCCAGAAAATCTCCGGGGCCGCGCTGCTCAAGGTCTTTTTCAGCCAGCACAAAGCCGTCATTGGTTCGCGTCATCACCATAAGGCGCTCGTTTTCTGCGTCGTCGTCCGAATCTGGGACGAGCAGGCAGTACGATTGCGCTTCGCCGCGGCCGACCCGACCACGGAACTGGTGAAGTTGCGCCAGGCCGAAACGATTAGCGCCGTGAATCATCATCACGGTTGCATTGGGCACATCGACGCCGACTTCGATGACTGATGTGGAAACCAGAATTTGATACTCGCCGTCGCGAAATTGTGACATAACGGCATCTTTTTCATCCGGTTTCATCCGCCCGTGCAGCAGTCCCAGTTTATAGTGTGCAAAAACTTCTTTTTGCAGGCGTTCGTGTTCTTCTACTGCGGCCAGGGCTTCGTCTTTTTCGCTCTCTTCAACCAGGGGGTAGATGATAAAAGCCTGACGGCCTTGCTCAATCTGGTTTTTAATGAAGGTGAAAGCGCGCGCTTCCTCTTTGGGAAAAAGAATATGCGTTTCAACAGGCTGACGACCGGGCGGCATTTCATCGAGGATCGACAGATCGAGATCGCCGTAAACGGTCAACGCCAACGAGCGCGGTATGGGCGTGGCGGTCATTACGAGGAGGTGGGGGTTGGTGCCCTTGGCGCGCAGGGCGGCGCGCTGGCTGACGCCGAAGCGGTGCTGTTCATCGACGACTGTGTATTGCAGGTCTTTGAAAACGATTGGCGATTCGATCAGGGCGTGTGTGCCGATGATAATCTTGATCTGACCACTTTCCAGTCCGGCGCGAATCTCGCGCTTCTCTGCTTCTGGCGTGGCGCCGATGAGCAGGCGGATTTCATCTGGCCTCAGAGAACCGCCTTCTCCTGCCAGCAGGCGGGTGAAGTTGCGATAATGTTGTTCCGCCAGAATGCTGGTGGGAGCCATAATAGCCGCCTGGGCTCCGGAACGGGTGATGATGCCGGCGGCGATGGCGGCGATTACTGTTTTGCCCGATCCAACGTCGCCCTGAAGCAGGCGGTTCATCGGCCGCCCGGAAAGAAAATCAGCGCGTATATCTTCGATGGCGCGCATCTGAGCGGCTGTGAGCGGGAATGGCAGACGGCTGATCTGATTTTCAAGCCAGGCGTCATCCACTTCAAACCGGCGGGCCGCCGCAGATTGCCAGGCGCGCTTTTGCGCCAGTACGCCTAGTTGCAGGAGAAAAATTTCATCGAATGCCAGGCGGTAGCGAGCTGATTTGAGTTTTTCGATTGAATCAGGGAAATGAACCTGTTGGATAGCATTCGCCAGCGGCAGTGCGCCGATGTTTTCGCGCACCGCTTCGGGTAAAAATTCCTGCACGCGCGCTCCCCAGAAGCTGACTACTTCTTTCATCTGGCGACGCAGCCAGCGTTGGGTGATGCTGGACGTGAGCGGGTAAACCGGAACAATACGGTTGGTGTGCAACTGTTCCTGGTCGATCGGTTCCCATTCCGGGCTGGTCATTTCCAGTCGCCCGAGATACTGATTGACTTTACCGGATACGGCGATTTGGGTTCCGGCGCGCAGTTGGTGCATTAGCCAGGGCTGGTTGAACCACTTGAGGCGCAGGCTGCCGCTGCCATCGTTCAGAATGGCTTCGGTGATCTTTAATTTTCCGCCGCGAATATCCTGCGTATTGATGCTCTTGATCTCACCGATGACGGTGACGGTTTCGCCGTACCACAGGCGGTTGATTGTTTTTAATTGACTGTAATCATCGTAGCGACGGGGAAAGTAGTAAAGCATATCGCCCAGAGTTTGTAAACCCAATTGGGCGAGCGTTCTGGCGGTTTTTTCACCAACGCCGGGCAGCACTGTAAGAGGGGCGTTGAATGCAGCCGGATCCTGCCCCTGCAGGTGTGTAGCGGCTGATTGCCCGGATTTTACTCCATGCTGCGAAGAAGCGTTTGCCGGGGTTTTTTGTTTTTCGCGATATTCATGAGGGCTGGGCGTTTTTTCCCTGGTCTGATTCACTTCCGCCCGCACGGGCTTTTCAGTTTGAAACAGTCTGCTGCGTAAATCGGATGGTACTGGCTGGTAGGCTTCTATCCGGTTGGCAATTTCGCCGATGATATTTCTTCGTTCATCCAACGAGGCGCCAGGGTAGCTGTTGAGCAGGACAATGATCGTAGAAATTAATTCCTGGGGCAGGTTTTCGGCGCGGGCGTCCGATTCCCAGGTATGGGTGATTTTGTCCAAACCACCGATCACTGCGCGATTTTTGTAACCATTCTCAACTTCAGGAATTAGAAATTTAACAAGTTTAATTAATGATGATAACATCTCATCATTTTACCTTAATCGGCCGAATGCGTACAAGTTATAGCTCTGGTTTGTCCAGCAGGAATACACCAGTGGTTCGAGGTCCAAACAGGGCAGCCAGTTGCGGCGTCATTTGATGTTCTGTGAAAGGTGAGGTGTTGAAGTTTGAGACAGCGTGTTCACGCAGCGCTTTGAATTCGTGAATCATCTGAGGGTAACATTCGAGCAGGGCGATATGGCGCGGTTCGTTGAATTCATCGATGAATTCCTGTAAAGAATCCATCAGGTGACGGCTATTGCGGGCTTTTTCGAGCGGGGTGAGATGACCTTCTTCCAGGGTGAATAATGGAATCATGTTGAGCATCTCTCCCACGAGGGCTTGGGCGAGACTGATTTTACCGGCGTGATACAGATACGTGAGACCAGGGATGCTCAGGAGGGTATAGATGTTGGGAATGAGGCCGCGTACGAGGCGTTCAATATCCACTGAGCGAGCGCCATCCTGGGCGGCTGCCGCAGCCGCCTGAACCAAAAAACCGAGACCGGGACCGATGGTTTGTGAATCGATGATTTCAATTGCTTGCTGCCCGTGCACCTGAATAGCAGCCTGGCGGGCGTTGTCGATCGCCGGACTGAGTTGCCCGGATAATAAGAGAACAACGATTTCTCGATAATTATGGCTTGCTGTGGTGAAAATTTGTTTGAATTCAGCCGAAGTGGGAGGGACAAGCGCCGGATTCAGTCCGTTGCGAGCGGTGACTGGAAAATCGAAGATTTTGAGGTTTTCACCCCTCGGATAAGTTTTGTTCTTTAGTTTAATCGAAAAAGGGACGATATTGACGAGCTGACAGCCGGCATAAGTCGGCTTGGAAAACATGGCGGTGGTGTCGGTGATGATGCAAACTGAATTCATGGGTCACTCAATTGAAATGATGAACTGGTAATGCGGCTGGCCTCCATCGTGAATTTCGATTTCCTGGTCGGGGAATGCTTGGCGGAGGTGATCGGCGATCCGATTGACTTCCTGTTTCGAGATATTATCCCCGTAGAACATGGTGATTCGTTCACGGACGCTGATATCGACTTTTCCCAGCAGCGCTTTGCAAGCATCTTCGAGATTGTTTGCCGAAGCGACGAGTTTTCCGTTCAGTAAGGCAATGACCTGCCCTTTTTCAACATCGACGCCGTTTATTTCCACCGAGCGGGTGGCTACGGTAATTTCGCCGGTTTCGATATCGCCGAGAGCAGTGTTCATTTCATTGACAATCTGATCAAAATCGCCGGTAGGGTTATGGCGCAGCATGGCTGAGAAACCTTGGGGAACAGAGGTGGAAGGGATAACGGCGATCTTCTTTACGGTGACATCGGCAGCTGCCTTGGCAGCCAGGACGATATTCTTGTTGTTTGGCAGGATGATGATTTTGTCAGTCGGCAGGTTTTCAAAGGCTTTGACGATCTCGTTTGTGCTGGGGTTCATGGTGTGGCCGCCATTGACAATGGCTGCCACACCCAGGCTGGCGAAGATGCGTGAAATGCCTGCTCCTGGTGATACAGCAACGACGGCGATTTGCCCGGGCTCGATGGGGGTGATTGGCAGCTTGGCTTCCCCGGTTGAATGCTCGCCGTTTTGCATCTGGGCGATCAGGTTCTCAATAGCTACTTTGGTTACGACACCAATGCCCATCGTGTATTCGATGGGTTCGTAACGTTTATCTGTGGGAACGTGAATGTGCATACGGTACATGCCATCCCCTTCGCCAACCTGTATTGAGGAACCGATTTTTTCCAGGTCGCTGTAGAAATTTTCCAGATCAAGCGGCTGGTTAGGGCGAAAATCGACGACAACTTCATAATCTTGACCCGGCTCAATGGTTTCCATAGTGTTTTCCAGATTCATGGCTGAAATTGGCTGCACAGTCAGCAAGGCAGTGTCGATAGGCTGCTGGTTAATGTAGCGCAGGATGCCTTCCAGGATAAAGAATAAACCTTTGCCGCCCGAATCGACCACCCCGGCCTGTTTTAATATGGGAAGTAATTCCGGCGTATGTTTAACCGATTCATCTGCGGCTGCTACAACCTGTTCCAGTATGGCTGCAGGATCGTTGGTGTCTTCGGCTGCCTGTTGAGCAGCCAGGGCGATGTCGGTCGCCACGGTTAAAATTGTACCCTCTACTGGCCGGACGACGCCTTTATAGGCGGTATTGCGTGCTTCGTTTAATGCATCGGCCAGAAGTTTGCCATCGAAGACATCGAAATTGTCCAGGGCGCGAGCAAAACCGCGCCAAAGTTGTGAGAGGATGACGCCAGAATTGCCGCGAGCGCCCATTAACGCTCCCTGGGCTATTGATTTTGCCATTTTCCCAGCGTTGCGTTCGCCGGAGTTGACCACTTCATTGCATGCCGCCTGCATGGTCTGTACCATGTTGGTGCCCGTATCGCCATCTGGAACCGGGAAGACATTGAGCGCGTTGACGGTCTGCTGGTTTGTCTTCAGCCAGGTTAACCCGGCCTCTACCAGCGTTTTGAGGGTTTGTCCATCTACTACTGTGCCGCTTTTTCTGTTTGGCCCCTCCACAGTTGCGGACGATTGCTGATCTGTCATATAACACCTGAATAATTTCTAAAATTAATAATTTTGAATATGTGTTCGCAGATGAACACGAATTGGCGAAGTGGGCGATTATTGATCCAACATACCGGTAAACGGTCTTCGGGCAAGCTATTGCCTGCCATCGTTCTGTTGGATCAATCTGTATTGCTGATACGCAGCCCGCGCACGTGAACGTTGACCTTGGCGACTGGCAGCCCCAGTGCTTTCTCGACCTGAAAACGCACGGCATTGGCGACGCTGCCGGCTACAGCGGTGATGCGTGTTCCATATTCTACTATGATGTATAAATCGATGACCAGTTGATTCCCATCATAGATTATGCTGATCCCGCGCATCGGATCTTTAACCAGAAGGTTTTCCACCTCTTCCAGAAAGTCTTTGGGTGCCAATCCGACAACGCCATAGGATTGAATGGCTGCCTGATGGGCGATTGTGCAAATTGCACGGTGGGAGACATAGATGTTTCCAAATAGATTAGCGCCATTACTCATAAGTTGACCTTTTCTCTAGGTTATATAACAATTTAACTTGATGCTAGATACGCTTTGTGATATACTACTTCTTGCTTTTAAGGTGGACCTTGCGTGGTCTTTAACGTATGTAATGAAAGGAATTATTATACAATGGCAATCTGCGAAAAATGTGGCAAGAAAACAACGTTTGGACATAACCGCAGCTTTTCCCAACGAGCAACAAACCGTATGTTTCACCCCAATTTGCAGCGGGTGACGGTTTTGGAGCATGGTCGGAAAGTTCGCAAGGTTTTGTGTGCAAAATGCATCCGTACAATGGTTAAGGTATCTTGATTATAAACCATTAATTCTTGAGTTGATAAAAATCACGACGTCAGTCGTGATTTTTATTTTAACGATACCAGATGGGTACGCAGCGCTTGCACACCGGCGGCAATACCATCTGGATGGTTGAACAGAGCAGTGCCGGCGACGAAAGTTTGCGCTCCGGCCTGGAAAACCTGGGCAATTGTATCGGCGGCTATTCCGCCATCTACTTCGAGCCAGGCCGATGATTGAATTGCATCCAACATCTGGCGGATTTCTGCGATCTTGGGCAGGGTTTCACGGATGAAATGCTGCCCGCCAAAGCCCGGGTTGACGGTCATCACCAGAACCAGGTCGACCATGTGAATGACCGGCTGGATGCTGGAAGCGGGCGTTCCCGGATTGATGACCACCCCGGCTTTGCAGCCAAGCTGGCGAATGGTTTGCAGGGTGCGATGGATATGGGGGCAGGTCTCGATGTGAACGGTGAGGGTGGATGCTCCGGCCTCGATGAAGGTTTCCAGGTGGCGTTCAGGAGAAACGATCATCAGATGGACATCAAGGGGCAGGCTGGTAACTGATTTGGCGGCTTTGACGACCAGCGGCCCCATGGTGATGTTGGGTACAAACGAGCCGTCCATTACATCGATATGTATCCAATCAACGCCAGCTTTTTCAGCCTGGCGGATTTCATCTCCAAGGCGGGTGAAGTCTGCGGCGAGCAGTGAAGCGGCAATAAGTGCGGGTTTGGACATAGTATGGTGACCGTTATCTCAGTGAAAAATAAATCATCAACCAGAAGGGAATCAGCCCGCCCACGGCGGTCATGGCGAGCAAACCCAGGCCGATGGTGATCCAGTCGAGGTTGAGACCACCGCCAGCTTCGGTTTCGCTTTCGGTTTCAGCCTCATATTCCAGGGTTGGTTCCTGGGAATAAGCTGCCTGCGTCTGGGCGATGGGCGTCTGCACCAGATGGACTGGCGCCGGGATTGCTGCGGCATTGCTGAAAGTGAGTAGAACGTGGCCGAGCTGGTCGGCTGTACGATAGCGCGCCGAAGGCTCCTTGGAAAGCACTTTGAGGATGATCTGTTCCAGCGTTTCAGGAATAGCCGGGTTAAGGCGGCGGGGTGGGATGGGCGTTTGATTCTGGTGGAGCTGCCCAAGGCGTTCCGGATTATCGGCATTGAAGGGCAACTGGCCGGTAAGCATTTCGTAGGCAATCACACCCAGGCCGTAAACATCGGAGGCAGGCGAGGGCGCTCCGCCAGCAGCCTGCTCGGGCGAAAAATATTGCGGCGACCCCCACACGAAATCGGAGTGCTCGTCAGGCGGGATGGTCGAAAGGGCGCGGGCAATGCCAAAATCGGCCACTTTCAGGCGTTTGTCGGGCGAAACCAACAGGTTATGCGGTTTGACGTCGCAGTGGACCAGACCGGCGCGATGGGCATAACCCAGCCCGGCGCAGGCTTGAATGATGAGCGGTATGGCCTCATCGACCGAGAAACGCCCATGCTGGCGGATGAGAGTTTTTAGATCAGCGCCTGGCATATATTCCATGATGATGAACAGGCGTTCCTGATCTAGGCCAAAATCGTGGACGGTGATGATGTTGGGGTGAGAAAGATTGGCGGCTGCTTTCGCTTCCTGTTTGAAGCGTTCGCGGAAAGCCGGGTCGCGAGAGTAATCTTCTCGTAGAATTTTTACAGCGACCGGACGATCGAGCATGGTATCGCGGCCGTGGTAAACAATGGCCATACCGCCTGTTCCCAGGCGGTGGATTAATTGGTAACGGTTGTTTAATAAGGGAACTTCCGCCATTCCGATGCTTCTCCCTCGCAGAATTATATCATAAGGCGCTCAGTGGTTGTTGGGCGGAGCATTACAACCGGAAAATCTGAGGTCTGTTATAATTGATCAGTTCATCTTATTTTGAGAAAAGAATCGTTATGACTAAAAAACTCATCGCCTATCTGAAAGAAAATCCATTTTCAATCTTATTGCTGGCATTTCCTCTGGCGCTGTGGGCGGAATGGGGAGAGTGGGGTGCAGTTTGGGTCTTTGTTCTATCCGCTGTTGGGGTGATACCACTGGCTGGCTTTATCGGCGAGGCCACCGAAGCCCTGGCGAGCCGCATGGGGCCGCGGGTGGGTGGACTGCTTAACGCAACACTGGGGAATGCAGCCGAGTTGATTATCACTCTGGCGGCGATCCGCGTCGGGTTGCTCGATCTGGTCAAGGCTTCGATTACTGGCTCCATCCTCGGCAATCTGCTTCTGGTGATGGGTTTTTCCATGCTGCTGGGCGGAGTGAAAAATGGCGTACAAAAATTCGACCGCCAGCATTCGAGCAATAACGCTGTTCTGCTTATCCTGTCGGTTCTGGCGCTGGTCGTGCCTTCGTTCTTCAGCCATTTTATTGGCGAGGAGGGCAGCGTGAAGGTCGAGGCGCTCAGCCTGGGCGTGGCTGTGGTGATGATTCTGGTTTATGCGCTGGGTATTATTTACAGTCTAAAGTCGCGCAAGAGCCCGCTGGCTTATTCGCCGGAAAAACCCAACGCCCACGAGCATAAAGCATGGAGCATCCCTGTTTCAATCGTCGTGCTGGCGCTGGCAACCGGTGGCGTGGTCTGGTTGAGTGAACTGCTTGTGGGGGCGGTTGAAATCGTTGTTGCTGACCTGGGTCTGTCGGAATTTTTCCTGGGCATCATTCTCATTCCCGTCATCGGCAATGTAGCCGAACATCTGGTGGCCGTGCGGGTAGCGCTGCGCGATCAGATGGAACTCAGCATGGAGGTAGCTTTATCGTCCAGCCTGCAAATTGCCCTTTTCGTTGCTCCGCTGCTGGTTTTCATCAGTCTAATGATGGGCAAACCTCTCACCCTGATCTTCAATCCCTTCGAACTGGTTGCCCTGGGGGCGGGCGTGCTGGTTGCCGCGCTCACCGCTGTCGACGGTGAATCAAACTGGCTGGAGGGGGCGACTTTATTGGGCCTTTATCTTATCTTGGGTCTGGGATTTTTTCTTTTGCCTGCATAAATGAGAAGACAAAACGACTGGCTTTCGGGTTTCAGAGACAGATGGGTGATTGTAGGGGGAATCATTGTCTGCGGGCTGTTGCTCACGTTTTGCGGATTGTTCCTTGTCCTCACTGCTCCTTCTGGCAAAGGTGAAGCGCCGCAGGGTGTTTTGCTGACGATCGTTCCGCCGGATATCTCGCCCACCCCGGCGGTTACTGCGACGAACAATTCTGTCACGCCTGTTTCTGTTGCTACGGCAACTCTGCCGGCGGGTACGATTGGTGTGGGGTCTTATGTGCAAATTTCTGGCGTGGGGAATGATGGATTGCGCCTGCGCAAGGACCCAGGGCTGCAAAGTACGCCGCTCTTTTTAGGGTGGGAAGCCGAAGTTTTTCAGGTCAAAGACGGTCCTAGTGAGGCGGATGGTTATACCTGGTGGCTTCTGGAGGCCCCCTACGATGCCAACCGGAGCGGCTGGGCGGCATCGAATTACCTTGAATGGGTTCAGAACCCCTGAGATTTGACGAAAAATTAATAGTATTTGATTTGCGTTTTATTTAAAATCAATATATAGTTTTAATTATGAAACGGGATGAAACCTTGAAATCATTGCGAACATTTGCTGAACGCGCCTATTTACGCACTCAGGCAGGCGATATTCTTACCCGCTGTATCGATGAGTATAGCAGCAAACCGATCCAGCAACTCGTCGAAGCGTTGGTGGTTGCCGGTCCCTCAAGCCTTTCAACTTTGCGCGAGATCCTCGCCGAAACTCACCGCCGACGCCTGCAATTGGAAGATGATCGCCGCCAGATTTATGACGGGTTAACTCGCAATCTGGAATACTACGCCGTCCCGATTCGCAATTTCGGTGATCCTCAGCAGCTTGCTGATGTGACTCCCGGTCAGTTTGTCGAATGGCTGCGCCAGCAGGGGATCAGGGACGATGAGACGCTGGCATCTTGTCTGCAGCTCTTCCACGATTCGCGTGAACTGGTTGAGGTGTTGAATCAGCATATTGCCTTGTTTGAAGAGATCAAATCCTATTTGCAGGATTGGATGTTCGGGGTAGCCTATCATTCGGTGCGCATCATCCCCGACCAACCCAGGGGCTACCCTTCCCAGTTTATCCAATAGAGATTAAATATTAAATATCAGGCTCTCTCCCGCCCCAAAGACCTGGGTGGGTTTGACTGTTTTCGTTTCAGTCTTTAGAGCTTTTTTACTTCCGGCGCCGGCCGCTTAACCACCAAATGCCCAGTCCGGTCAGGGTCGCTGCGACAGCGATGGCTGCTCCTGCCTGGACGACTGTTTTTGGTTCCATGCCTGGCATGACTACCTTGCCGTCGCCGTAAGATTCGAACAGTTTACCCCAGGGGGTGTTCAATGCTTTGGTCACACGTTGCCGTCCTACAAAAGGATACCAGTACACGTTATGATAGAAATTGCTGGCAAAGTAGCTCCAGGGGACGATCGGACTGCGCAACAGAATATTCTCGAAAGGCTTGAGCGGGCCGTGGTAAATCATCTTTTGGCCACGTGAGGCGAATGTGTCCTCCTGGCGGAAATTCCAGGCGGGTTCCTGCTCGATGTCATAGCCTACAATCTCGATCTTGCGCGGATCGCCAACGCCCAGATCGTAATCGTTAGCGATGCGGATGAATGGGATCGCCATGGGATTGAAACCCTGTAACTTCGCTGAAATGGCGTCGATGGCTACCTGGTCGGCTGAAGCCAGCAGGATGTTCTTTTCGTGCCAGCGCATGGCACGCGGGCCGGGGCCATCGCCGGCGAAGGTGCCGTCCATTACAGCAAACAGGCCGGGGTGAATATCCTGCTGGATCATTAACAAATCCACCAGGGTTTCGTGGATGACACTGTGCGTCCAGTGACGGTTGCGGTGGAGCAGCCCGCCGAAGGCGTTCTTCATCGCCCCGGTGATCTTGGTGAAGACATGGGTTTTGACCGTGGGCAGGTGGACGATGTTCTTGCCTATCAGGGTCTTGGGAATGTAAACTCCCTCAGGAAAAACTTGGTCAAGGCACAGGAAAGGTTGTTTGGGGGTGTAGCGTTCCCATTCGAATTTCTCTTCGTATAGGTATTCGCAGGGTACGTTGTACTGGTCAGTGACGAAGCGATGCTTATTGTTGATCTCACCTACCGAGGTATCGACGACGACGGTGTCGTTGTGAATGCCGACCAGGTCGTTGTAGCCCGATTTTTGCAGGGCGCGGATGACGCCTTCGAGCTGCCAGGGCGTCGTCGAGCAGGCGGGGTACCAGGTCTGCCAGGAGATGTTGATCTTGAGGCCGGTGGTTTTATCTTTGGGGAGGGCTTGTTCGAAATCGGCCAGCTTCATCAGACGTTCGATGTCGTCGAGGACGGTTTCAGGGGTGGTTTTCAATACGGCAACTTTACCCTTGCCGGGGAAATTGGTCATGATAGCGACTCCTTTATTAATAAGACTAAAGAGTGGATTGCCAACGCTTTTCTGATGCTTTTGCAAGACTTCGCTTTGCTCGGTGGGGCGGTCTCTCGATTGCATGAATTTTCGAATGAGCATCAGGCGGCGTTATTTTTATGATATGATGTATTGTACCATGGACGATTACACAAAAGTCAATCAGGCTATGTGGGACGAATTGGCCGATATTCATGTCCAGTCCACCTATTACAATGTGAAGGGGTTTAAAAATGGGCAGACTTCGCTGCGCCCGTTTGAGATCGAAGAAGTGGGCGAGGTGGAAGGCAAATCGCTGCTGCACCTTCAATGTCACTTCGGGCTGGATACCTTATCCTGGGCGCGGCGCGGGGCCGTGGTCACCGGGATGGATTTTTCACCGCGGGCCATCGAAATTGCCCGAAGTCTGGCGAAGGCGCTCGACATACCGGCGCGCTTCATCCAGTCCGATCTGTACGATCTGCCGAGTCGCTTGGACGAAACCTTTGATATCGTTTACACCTCGATCGGTGTACTCACCTGGCTGCCCGATCTGAAACGCTGGGGGGAAGTGGTGGGGCGTTTCCTCAAACCGGGTGGGGTGTTCTACATCGCCGAATTTCACCCCTTCCTGATGGTCTTCGAAAACGAAGGCGAGGTTACCGGTTTACGCATCGGGTATCCCTATTTCGCCTCACCGGAGCCAATCGCCTGCGAATCAGACGAGTCTTACGCCGACCCCGCGGCGCATGTGGAGCATCGAATGTCCTACCAGTGGCAGTACAGCCTGGGTGACGTGCTTAATTCGCTGATCGCCGCCGGGCTGCGCATCGAATTTCTGCACGAATTTCCCTTCTGCGCCGACCCGATTCACCCGCTGATGAATCAGAGCGCCGACGGCTTCTGGCGTCTGGAGGGCGACCCGCTGCCGCTGATGTTCTCGATCCGGGCGGTCAAAGAGGGATAGTTTTTATTTCTTTCGCTTCTCTTTCTTCGGTTTCGGTTCGGGCAGTTCACTGGCAGTGATGCGGATCAATTCGCTGAGCCAATCTCCATCTTCGGCTTTATCTTCGATGAGAAACGATAGTTTTGCTCCCGGATAGGGCGGCGCTTCGACGGGCTCGCCGATGTATGCCCTGCCGCCCTGGGTGGGTTTGACGAACAACTGGTTGTCGCAGATCAGGGCGACGACTTTATGATCGCAATACACGGCGTATTCACCGAACATTTTCCGGCTGGCGATCACCCCGGCGCTGCTAATTTGATCGACGATGTAATCGACGAACGATGGGTCGGATGCCATAATGATTCAATCTCCTTAATTGAACAACAATACACTCACCACGCCCCAGCGCATCAACACGATCAATGCTCCGCAACTGGCTGACACGAGCAGCGCCCCGTATAACCGCCCGGCGATTGAGCCGCAGCGCCTGACCCAGACGGCGATGTTGCTGTACAGCATGGCGATGGTCAGCAGGAACGCAGCCGGCGGCAGCAGGAACAGCGGCAGCCAGATGACCGGGAAGCCTAAGAGGAAGCGCATGTCGTTGTTCAGCGCCATGATCAGCCCGCCGGCCGCGAACCCAACGAAGAACACCAGCAAGGTTGCCGCGTTGAGGGCAGCTGCCCAGGGGAATAATTGGTAGATGAGAGGCCGGCTGGCTACCCCGGCCTTTTTTCTGAGCGACCTTACCAGCCAGTTGATCGGGTAGAGCACGAAAGCGGATAGACAGAGGAATAAGCAAATCCCGAAAACGATTAATTCGACAATTGATGATCCTTGCAGGTTCAATAAGCGCCGCGGTGAATCGAGGAAGAGCATATTTCGGTTGTGGTAGAATTTTACTTTCTCATGTTTCGCCAGGCAAGATGTATCTGGCCGGGTGTTTGGATCGGCGATGAATTGCAGGAAGATCTCATCGGCGCAGTCGCTGCTGGTCAGTTCACCGTGACCCCCGTCGGGGAATTCGACCAGGATGCTGTTGGGCAGGGTTTCGGCGGCCTGGCGAGCGTAATCGGGCGGGGTGATCGGGTCATAATCGCCGGTGAGAATCAACGTAGGGATTTCGCTCTGCACCGGTTCGTCGAGCTGAGGGCCGAGATAATCAACATCCCACATCTGACAGGTATCCAGTAAGAATTTGGCGCTGTCTGCTTCACTTTCGACGATCTGCGGGCGCAGACCGCTGAGGTCGTAGTCGCTCAAATTGAAATCGGCGTCTTCGGTGCAGATCACCGAATAGTACATGCCGTAGCTCATCGTATAGTCGAAGGTTAGCAGGGATTGGAAAAGCTCGAATACGGTGAAGTTTCCATCCCTGGCAGCGTAGATCAGGCGCGGCAGCATGGGGATGATCTCGGACGAGTAGAGCATTTGGAAGATGGACGCTTGAAAACCATCGCCGTTGAGGATGGCCGGGTAGGTCTTTTGACTGGTCGGGTCGGTCAGGGTGATTTTGGCCGGCGTCTTGTTGAATTGGTCCACCAGATTGAAGAAGACTTCTTCCAGGTCGGGGTAGGCGCGGCTGCAGTGTTCGTCGGCTTTACAGCCTTCGAAGAGGGTTGTGAAGGCGCGGTCTTCGCTGTGGGGGGCTTCGAGGACGAAATTGCGCTGGGTCGGCACGACTGAGTCGATCACCACGCTGCGCAGTATATTGGGGTAGAGGCGCATGGTGTGCAAGGCCAGCAGCGTGCCATAGGATACGCCGTACAGGTTGATCTGTTTATAGCCGAGGGCAGAGCGAATCGAATCGATATCGGCGGCGTTTTCCAGGCTGTTGTAGGCCGAAAGGTTGATACCCTTCGCCTTCAAGCGCGTCTGACAATCGTGCAGCGCCTGAGCGAACAACCGGTCGCTTTCGGCGCTGCTCAGGTTTTGGTCCAGCGTTTTGATGGTGATGTCCATGATTTCTGTGCAGACCAGGCTGGGCTTTGAATAATACGCGCCGCGCTGGTCGAAAAGGACGAGATCGCGGTCGGCGCGCAGGCGATTATTACTGTCAAGGAATGTGGCGGCGTAGGCGTCGATGGTCGAGCCGCCTGGCCCGCCCTGGGCGAAGAAGATGGGATCGGCGGCACCCGGAGTTCCTTTGCTTTTAATGATGGCTACGGCCAATTTAATGGTCGGCCCATCAGGGGCGGTGTGCTGCTCGGGTACGGTCACGTAACCACAGATGACGTCAGTCCCTTCCTCAACCCCCTCTGGCAAGGTGAACATGCAGTTGGCTTGTTCGAAGGTTTCGATCTGGGGGATATCCGCCGCCTTGACCGGCCGGACGGTAAAACAGGCGTCAATAAAAGCAATTACGCCGCAGATGAGAAATAATAATACGGTTTTTCGTTTCATCCAATGTCCTTTTCGCTATCCAGAAATCGGGTAAAGAGGTGAAATAATCCTCTACAACAGCAGGTTGAATACGATTCTAACTTAAAGATGGAATTAGAAAAGATGTTTTACGGGGGCAATTTAGTGCAGCGCTATATAAAATCTGAACCAGATGGCGATATAAGGGTGTGTGTCGAAAGAATACGCCATGATACCCTTCCCTTTCTACCCCATAATTTTCAGTCTTTTTCCATCTTTCGCTCTACTTTCTCAAAACAGCCAGCAAGCATCTCCAACAGTTGTGATTGTCCCGGCGATTGCCTCAGTTGTAGGGATTGTTGGTATTTATTTCTTATTGCGGCTTGTATTTAGGGACTGGGGTAGAGCTGCCCAGGTTACTTTGGTCTTTATCTTCTTTTTCTTTACCTATGGTCATGCGTATGACCTTCTCGAAGAGAAATCCATCGCCGGTTTTTTGATCGGCCGGCATCTTATTCTTGCGCCGCTGTGGGGGCTGCTCTGGCTCGGCTTCACGGTCTGGATGGTCAAGCGCCCGCCGTTCTCAGGCGATTTGGTCCGCTGGCTCAATATGCTTTCGATCGTGGTGCTCATCATGCCGGTTGGCCAGATCGTCTATACCCGGTGGCGGGCAAATCAATCTCTGGCGCAGGCTGGTATGAATCAGGCGTCTCCTGCGCCGATTTCACAGGGCAGCGCAGCAAAAAACGCGACCGAGAACGCGAAACCGGATATCTATTACATCATCCTCGACGGGCACACGCGCAGCGATACCTTGCAAAAGAATTATCAGGTAGATAACTCCGCCTTTATTGATCAATTGGAAAACCTGGGGTTTGTTCTGCCATCTTGCGCTCAAAGCAATTATGCCTGGACGCCTTTTTCGATGTCATCCTCTTTGAATATGAATTACCTGGATGAAATCGAAAAGATGTACGGGATTAGCATCGAGAGCACGGATACTGTTACGGCGGGCAAGGTTATCAGCAACAGTCTCGTCCGTCAGAATCTGGCGCAGCGCGGATACCGCTTCGTCAGTTTTGCCACCGATTACCCTTTCCTGAACATCGAAGACGCTGATTATTTCATCACCCAGGATGACAATCCTCTGGACGAATTTAAATCCGGTTTGCAGGTCAGTTTCTTTGAAAAGTTGTTTATGCGGACGACGGCTCTCCGCCTGGCAAGCGAATCGCTGGACGCCCTGAATCTTAATATAGGCAGCCAGGTCAAATCGCCGGAAGAGGCGCGCTACGAATACATCCTGTGGTTCCTCGACCAGCTCGAGGTCGTCCCCAATTTACCCGGCCCGAAGTTCGTGTACGCCCACCTGCCTGCCCCGCACGAGCCCTATGTTGTCAACGCCGAAGGCGAGTTCGAGTACGACGCTTCGGTTCGTCCGGGGTACGGCGAGCAGTTAACCTACATCGACCGGCGTATCCTCCCGATCATCGAGACGATCCTCAAGAAGTCAAAGACGCCTCCCATCATCATTTTGCAGGGCGATCACGGGCGGGATATGGAAGACCGGATGCAAATTCTGAACGCCTATTACCTTCCCAACGGCGGCAAGCAGAAGATTTATCCCACGATCACTCCTGTCAATTCGTTCAGGCTCATTTTCGATTACTATTTCAACGGCAATTACCCGCTCCTGGACGACGTGAGTTACTTCTCGTCTGACGAGAATCAGGATTTATTTACTATTGTAGATCCGGTGTGCGAATAAGTGTCCGGCGAGCAGGTGGGGTTAGACCGCGGCGACGATTTCGAAGCTGGTGGTAATTTCGGCGACGCCGCGCACGGTGGCGGCGACCGAGCAGTACTTTCCTTCGGAAAGCTCGATGGCCTGGGCGACGGCTTTTTCGGTGAGACCTGCTCCATTGAGTTTGTAGTGGACGTGGATCTTGCGGAAGGTCCACGGTGGGTCGCTATCCTGTTCGGCGCTGACCTGGATTTCGAGGCTCGAAAGCGGCTGGCGCTTCTTGGCCAGTATATCGACCACGTCCACGGCCGTGCAGGATCCGAGGGCGACCAGCAGCAATTCGGAGGGTTTCATGCCCACGCCCTCATCGGGGGTGGAGATGACGACCGAATGGTTGGTCGAATCGACGCCGATGAATTGTTTCCCGCTGACCCAGCGGATGGTTGCCTGGCTCATATTATTCTTCTCCCTGTTACGTGACTTTGCCGATCATTTTGATCAGGCCTTCGACCTTCTTCTCGCGCTCGCGCGGTTCGTTCTGATCCAGGTCCAGCAGGCAACCGGCGATGTTCTCCTGCACCAGGTACAAGCTGGCGCCCTGGATGGCCGAGCGGATAGAGGTCAGTTGTTGAACGACCTCCTGGCAGTCGCGGTCTTCGGCGAGCATGTTCTGCACGCCGCGCAGTTGGCCTTCGATGCGGCGCAGACGCTTTTGCAGTTCTTCTTTGGTGGTTGGGTTGATGTTGGGCATTTTCTATTTGTCTCTTGAAACCCTAAGAGCGTCTAACAAAACCTGTTTTGCATTTGGGTATGCACCTTTTGTAGGTTGGGTTGAGCGGTTTTAATATCTACTATATCCTTTCTAGGAGGAAGCGAAACCCAACATTTTGGTCAGTTGTTGGGTTTCGGGGCAGGAATACTGATAATTGAGGTATCCTGGTGACCTGCCCCTCAACCCAACCTACATTTATCTCTTCGGGTTTGAGGTTTTGTTAGTAGGCCTAAAGGTTTTTAAAAACCTTTAGGGTTTAAATTTTGATATTCAAACCATTCCCCAGCGCACGGCTGGTGGGCGGTTAACCGCCTCAGGTGAAGCGCCCACCGCCGCCCCCGCAGCCGGAGGAGGCCGTCGATTGCGAGCCGCCTGTGGAGGCGAAGGTGGTGATGCGCTTGCGCGTATCATGGCTCTTGCATTCGGGGCATTCGGCGGGCTGCTCGGTTTCGAAGAAACGCACCATCTTTTCAAAGATATGACCGCACTCGCGGCACTCGTACTCATATAAAGGCATGGGTTGGAACTCCTTGTAACAATAAGATACTATAGGGGAGTATAGCATTGATTGGGGGATACGTCAATAAAAGACGGGTAAAAGGGAGGTGGGAATTCAGGTTTGTAACCCCAATTGAAATGGGGATTGATTTAAGACGAAACATGGCTATAATAAAAAACGTAGGGGATTTTTGTACACGGATGAGAACAGATATTAATAAAGCAAAAATAATCTAATCTGTGCTTTGCACCCCATTTTATTTTTTGTCAAAAATTTCATAACCATATTTCATTGGCAATGAGTCATCTCGTCTAACCGGGATATCTTATCGTCCT
>CAZDAW010000068.1:0-18894 GCA_964503685.1 uncultured Anaerolineaceae bacterium
GATTCCATTCGAATATCGAGACGGCCTTCCAATCTCTGAAGGCCTTAAAAAGGCGCTCCAAAAACATGGAGCCATGCACAACTTTTATTCGTAATGCCAACAGTCACATCGCTTTAAGTTCTTAATCCAGGCAACATCCACCAATTCTAAGACAAAAAGGAGCTTCAAGTATGCCAAAGAAAATTTTAAGAATCAATATGACCAATTTGAAGGCAACGTATGAAGATGTTCCGGCAAAATGGTCGCGCTGGGCGGGTCGTGCTTTGACATCGGCGATTGTTTGTGACGAAGTTGATCCAATGTGCCATCCACTCGGGCCGAACAATAAAATTGTCATCGCCCCGGGGTGGGTATCTGGATCACCGGCGGCACCGAGCAGCGGGCGTACTTCATTCGGTGGTAAAAGTCCATTAACCGGCGGCATAAAGGAATCAAATGCGGGCGGTCTTTCCTCGCAAAAAATTGCTAAACTGCGCCTGGCAGCGATCATCATTGAAGGCACCCCGGCAAATGGGAAATGGTATACCCTGGTCATAAATAAAGACGGCGTCAAATTTGAAAATGCCGCTGACCTGGTTGGAAAAGGCATGTACGAGGTCGATGAAATCCTGGATAAAAAATACCCCAAACAGGCGATCATCGGAATCGGTCCGGCTGGCGAGATGAAAATGTCCAATGCCGGTATTTCTGTAAATGACCCTGAAAACAATCCTGGCCGCTATGCCGGACGCGGGGGTTTAGGCGCCGTGTTGGCCGTTCGAGGTGTCAAGGCTATAGTGGTCAGTGATGAGGGCGCCCCCGGTGTGGAAATCGCGAACGAGGAACTCTTCAAGGAAGGCCGCAAGAAACTGACTGAAGCCATTCAAGAGCATGGATTGACCAAGAAGGGTGGAGCTTTGAATTCTTATGGCACCGCCGTACTTGTCAACCTTCTGAATGAAGCCGGTGGATTACCAACCCGCAACTTCAGCGCCGGTCAATTTGAAGGTGCCGCGAAGATCTCAGGCGAGGCAATGGCGGAGTTTTGTGAAAAACGCGGCGGTGACGGCATGATGGGACATGGCTGCCACCCCGGATGCATCATTAAATGCTCCAATATCATCCCCGATGAAAAAGGCAAAGCCGTCGCTTCCTGCGTGGAATACGAGACAACATGGTCATTGGGCGCGAACTGCGGCATCGATAACCTCGATTACATTGCCAAGATGACTCGTGAATGTAATGACATCGGCGTTGATACAATAGAAGCTGGCAATACAATTGCCGTTGCTATGGAAGGCGGCCTGCTGAAATTCGGTGACGAAAAAGGCGCGCTAAAAACATTTGATGAGATTCGCAAGGGCACACCTCTTGGCCGTATCCTTGGTCAAGGCGTGGAGACAACGGCTAGAGCGTTTGGCGTTAGCCGGGTTCCGGTGGTAAAACACCAATCCATGCCGGCGTATGAACCGCGTGCTGTGAAAGGCATTGGGGTTACTTATGCCACCACTCCGATGGGTGCTGACCATACTGCCGGTTATACGATTGCCCCTGAAATTGCCGGTGTCAGTGGAAAACTAGATCCATTATCTGATGAAGGTAAAGCCGAACTCTCCCTCACCTTCCAGGCCGCAACGGCGTTCATCGATAGCACTGGCTACTGTCTGTTCATCGCTTTCCCGATCCTCGATATTGCCAAGGGTTGGGCCGGTATGGCTGAATCTGTGGCTGGTGTTACCGGTCTCAAGATCACGGGCGATGATGTGATTCCCATGGGCAAAGAAATCTTGAAGATGGAGCGTCTCTTCAATGAGCGCGCCGGATTCACCTCGCTGGATGACCGCCCGCCGGAATTCATGCGGGAAGAATCTCTGCCGCCTCATAATGTCAAATGGACCATCACAGACGAACAGCTCGATTCTGTGTACTCCTGGGTACACGACGGTAAATAAAACTGAATTACACTCACACAATCCCGGGTGCGGTGACTGAATCGCACCCGGGAGGAAACATTATGCCTGTATATCAAGATATTTACTGGGGATATGAAATTACATATCCCAATTTTTGGTTACATACGTCTATTGGTGATTCTGAATTTTTTACTGCAACGCTGGATAGCCTTGATCCGCTATATGAAGAGCCCGACGCGGGTTTTATTGCGATTCGGGGAGAGTGGAATTGGGCGAGGAAAGATATCCGGCCGTTGTGGAACGAAACCATCGGAAAAACCGCCGGGTTTCTCGGCGCCAAAAATATCGGCGCCGCTCCATGGAAGTTGGGCGACGCAGTTGGACTGGAAGCTGAGATCGTCCTCCCCAAAAAAGATATCAGGCGGCTATGGACGGGAGTACTGTCTCACGAATTTTGTGTGCTTCACTTGATGGTATCTCATCCGAAGACTGTCCGCACGACATTCGAACCCCTGGCGACCAGTGTCATATCAAGCTTGAAATTCAACTCTTCAAAATTTGAATTGGAACAGACAAGCGAAGGTATTCCGATTCCGCCTGGTTATCACGTTGTTGATCCAAAAACAGTCATCGATGATATTGATGACACGTCTTGTTGGCATGCTTATGATGGGGAAGCCGGAATCGGGGCTTTGCAGTCATTCTATGTGCGCGAATTCCCTGCAAATGGTTGGGCAATTTTGGAATACGTTCCCTTCACACCGCTGTCTGACCTTGGGTTTGCGCGTTACAAAATCCACAAGGAATCAAAATTACTTACATTGGGGTTATTGCCCGCCAAAACTGATGATGTAGATAGTTCACAAAACCATACAAAAATAGTTTATAAAGTAAATGGTGATTAATTATCTTTTTAAGGATAGGTTATTCGGAGATCGTCATGCGTGTTTCAGTAAAGCTTTTTGCCACATTGACACATTATGGTCCCAATGTTCGAGCTGGAGAGCCATTTGAAGTGGATCTGCCGGAAGATGCCCGTGTAATTGATCTCATCAATTTACTACATATCCCTCCTGTAGAAGCGCATGTTGTTTTTATCAATAACATGATCGTTCGGCATGAAACACAATTAACTCACGGGAACAACATTGGAATTTTTCCTCAGGTCGCAGGTGGATGAGCCCTTGAATTTAGTACAAATCCGGGATCTTATTCATTGAACTTATTTCTGTATACCGACGGTTCGTAAATGAAAAAACAATATTTACATAAAGTCCATATTGATAAAAAAGGGCAATTAATCATTCCCGGTGAACTGGTTTCGCGCTTTGGCTTGCAACCGGGAGCGGATATCTATATTGAAGAAGGCAATGATGAAATTCGTGTCCACAGATCGGTTTCTCATCTGGCAAAGGTTTATATAGAAGTAACCAATCTCTGCAACCTTGATTGTCAGACTTGCATGCGCAATGTGTGGGGTGAACCATCCGGGTTGATGAGTGATGCCACATTTGAAAAAATCTTTTCCGAGATACAAACACTCCAGCCCCCCCCCCACGATATTTTTTGGCGGTTACGGTGAACCGCTCCTACATCCAAAAATAATGGATTGGGTAAAAAGATTCAAAGAAAGTGGCGCCCGGGTTGAGTTGATCTCTAATGGCCTTCTTCTGACAGAAGAACGCTCTCTTCAGTTTATACGTTCAGGATTGGATGTGCTGTGGATCTCGCTTGATGGGTCTTCGGAGGAGAGTTATGTTGATATTCGTTTGGGCTCATCTTTGCCTGCTGTAATCGAAAACCTTAGAAAATTGCGATTTGTCAGGCATAAAGCGACAGCCATTGATAACACACTTCCAAATCTTGGGATCGCTTTTGTCGCCATGAAAAAGAATATTAAAGATTTACCGGAGGTAATACAGCTTGGAATTCAATTAGGAGCGACACGGTTTTCCATAAGTAATGTCCTTCCACATACGTCTGATTTGAACGATCAAATTTTATATAAACGATCCATGCAGAATATGATCGGACGGCAGAATACATCCTACCCTCTGATCAACCTTTCAAGGATGGATTGGAACGATGCCACCAGGGATGTTCTGGCATATATTTACGGCAGGAAGTTCCGTCTGGAATTGGCTGGATATGAAATCAACCGAGCGGTGGATACCTGCCCGTTCATTGAGCAGGGGAGTATGTCCATTCGTTGGGACGGGAGTGTGTCTCCATGCCTGCCTTTGCTTCATACCAATCAGTATGTTTGCCGCCTGCAATTACGGAAAACCATGAGCTATTCATTGGGAAATGTCAACGAGACCGGTGTTCTTGGGATATGGCAAAGCGAAAAATATACATCCCTCCGGGATAGACTGCAGCGGTTTGATTTTTCACCCTGCACATTCTGCGATGGATGCGAATTATCAGAAGATAATATGAACGATTGTCTTGGGAATACCGAACTGGCCTGTGGCGGATGTCTGTGGGCCCAGGGTTTCATCCGGTGCCCATAATAAAAAAAATTTAATTGAGATTATTGGATGGTTTTGTTGGTAATTCGAGGAAGAAAATTTACACTCAGATATATAGCGAAGATCACCAAAAGGTAAGTAGTTCGGCTAATCGTATTAAGTAACAATCTCTTTAGAGTGTCAAATCATCCGGCGTGATGATATTATCGTTGGTATATACATACTCCGGAACCATCAACCTCCTGATTTTAGACAGACGGTCAGACATAATTTATTATGGACCGCCTACCTAAAGTTATTGATAAATATTACGATAATAGTCCTTAAACCATTGCGCGCGATGGTATTATTTATGTTATAACACGGTTAGGCATTAAACTCGTGTTTCCAGGACAATTTTGAAAAGATCTTTTCTCATCCTGTGGCACAAAATCAGGGCGTTCTTTGACCTGTACTTGGAAAAAAGGATGCGGCAAGAATTCTCTGAATCCAGAGAGATTATAAAATTTGCCGCCAGCATATTCGCGTACCTGGTTTTCATGGTATTGATGACATATCCTGCCATACCCATCCCGGTAAAGGGAATACTGGCACAGTTTGAAGTCCTTATATCTGTATTTCTGGCTTTAAATTTTGCACGAAAAGGGTACCTGGCGGGAATTGTCTTGAATACCCTCAACCTTGTGATGGTTTTCTTTTCTGTTATGTTTGGCGGAATATCGAACGCCGTCACCGGATTGGTGGTCAATATCTTCACGATCATTTCCATCAGCATTATTGCCGCGCTTACACACCGTAATACCCGCCAGTATGAGGAAGTAGTCAAACAAAAAGAAGAGCTGCTTCTTTTGAATCGGGAAATACGGGCTTCTGAAGAGGAATTGCGGCAGCAAAACAATGAACTGCAGAAATCCTATCAAATCATTAAGAGCGGCGAGGAAAAGCTAAATTTTCTCGCGTATTTTGATCCGCTTACAGAACTGCCCAACCGTAAAATGATCCTTGACCGACTCGAATTGCTGGTCAGCCTTTCACGCCAAAACCGCTCCTCTTTCGCGGTTGTGTTCATCGATCTGGATGATTTCAAGAAGATTAACGACACCTTGGGGCACCATATGGGTGACGCGTTGATCGTATCGGTGGCTTCTCGGCTTTGTGGACGGCTTGATAAACGCGACATCCTGGGGCGGTTGGGCGGAGACGAATTCGCTCTAATCATCCAGCAGGATATTAAGAATGAGGCCATTCTGGAGTATGTGGATACCCTGCGACAATGCCTTGAGGAAAAATTTGTTATTGAGGGGCACGAGCTCTTTATCCGAGCAAGTTTTGGTATCGCTCGATTCCCGGATGACGGCCTGATACCTGATGAGCTGATCCGCAGCGCGGACACTGCCATGTACCGGGTTAAAGAAACCGGGAAGAATGGTGTTTACTTCTTCCATCGTGAAATGTTGGACGCGGTATTGCGAAAGCTCGAATTCGAGAAAAAGATCAGTCAAGCTCTGCAAAATGGAGAGTTTTTCCTGGCATTTCAGCCGCAATTTGATATCCGTGATAATTCACTGCGCGGATTCGAAGCACTATCTCGCTGGCAATCCCCTGACCTGGGACTGGTAAGTCCGTATAAATTCATCCCAATCGCCGAAGAAACCCGGTTAATCATCCCCCTTGGCCAGTGGATCCTGTCAACCGCCTGCCGGACGTTCAAGAACCTGATGGATCGGTACCACCGGGATGACCTGATCCTTTCCGTCAATATATCCGCGATCCAGTTTGATAACGTGAACTTTGTCTCTATGTTGGAAAGAACACTGAACGAGAGTGGATTGCCAGGAAAAAACCTGGAGCTGGAGATAACGGAAAGTATCATGATCAATTCTCTTGATCACACCCGCCAGATAATTAATGAATTGAAGTCCATGGGGGTGAAGATAGCCCTGGATGATTTCGGAACCGGATATTCCTCATTACGTTACCTGCAGTTATTGCCCATTGATACATTGAAAATCGACAAAACATTTGTTGATAGTATTCGTGAACCTGTTGGAGATGTCCAGTTAATCGGCGCGATCATTTCGCTGGTTCACCAGTTGAACATTTTTGTGGTGGCCGAAGGGGTTGAAACTGAATCACAATTAGTGTATCTCAAAGAAAAAGGCTGCGACGGCGTGCAGGGTTTCTTGCTGGGGCGGCCATTGGTGGAACCGGATCTTTTTGCTTTTCTCGAAAATCAGAAAGTCCGCCTGTTGATGCCTGTCAACCAGTATCAAGAAACGTAATAATTTCTTCAATGGCTGTCTCTTACTTATAATCAGGAATGCCAACCATATTCTCAATACTTATCAGAATTGATAATGTACAGCATTCTAAGATACAGGAAAAGAAATACAAATTAAAAAAACCAATTTTCGAACTTGACCCAAATTAGGAGGATACGAATGGCAAGGATTACCTTTGTCGAGTACAAAGGAAAGCGAATCATGGAACTGGATATTTCCCGATGCGAACCCGAAGAGACAGTTAAGAGTTTTAATGAAGCGCATCAGATCATCGCTACAAACCCTCCAAAATCAGTACTACTAATGACCATCGCCTCAAAAGCGGTGATCAGTAAAAATGCCATGGAAGCCGTTAAAAATTTCACGGTTGCCAATACACCGTATATCAAAGGTTCGGCGGTAGTTGGAGTGGACAGTACGTTGCGGGTCTTCATGATGACGGTCCAGTTTATGACCCTGCACCCGATCAAGTTATTCAGCACCCGTGAAGAAGCCATGGAGTACCTGATTGGGACGTAAACTTGTTGATGAAGGTAGAGGGGATACCATTATATAAATGGAAAAAATCCCGGTTAAAGTCATAGCATTCAGGGTGAAATCCAGGTCGCGGGCTGATCTGGGCTGGCTATTGAACAGGCTGCGAAATCCCATGCCATATTAATTAACCTCCTTTATAGAGGCAAATTAGGTTCAATGAAAAAATCCTTTTTCGAGGGGCGATAGAAGCATCCGGAGACAGATTACTTTTAAAGTGGTAAGCCCATACCGTGATTTTTCTACTCTACAATTGGCGCTTCATTCTTTTTTTAGGCGGTGTTGGGATTTCCTCTGACAGAGTCGCTTATTATCGTCACCCTTTTATTTGAATCTGCAATCTAATTGCAGATTCATTCAACCAAAATTAGCTATGAGAGCTAGATATTTTTGGTAATAATCGTAGTGTAAATAAATTTTTCACTATGTTCCCAACCTGTGACATTAACCATGCTATCCTGTCAACCGGTGTATCATTAACCCAACTTGAGGTGAATGATGTCCTATTCCTTTGGTGTGATCGGCCTGGGTGTGATGGGTCACAACCTGGCTTTGAATATGGAACGCAACGGCTTCACGGTGGCCGGTTTTGATCTGGACGCGGCCAAGACTGCCGCCTTCACACAGGGTCCAGCAGCCGGAAAGAATATATTTGGGGCGGCAACACCGCAGGAATTCATCGACGCGCTGGACAGGCCGCGCCGCATTCTAATCATGGTGCCAGCCGGCGCGCCGGTTGACAGCGCGATCGCTTCGCTGAAACCTTATCTGGCAGCCGGCGACCTGTTAATTGACGGCGGCAATACCTTTTTTAAAGACACCGACCGGCGCAACGCAGAGTTGGAAAAAGCAGGTATTCATTTCATAGGCTGCGGTGTGTCAGGAGGGGAGGAGGGTGCCCTGTGGGGACCTTCGTTGATGCCTGGTGGACAGCCCGAAGCCTACATCCGTGTGGAGGATACGCTCAATGCCATTGCTGCCAAGGTGGATGGAGAACCGTGTGTGTCTTATATGGGACCGCGCGGGGCAGGTCATTACGTCAAGATGGTGCATAACGGCATTGAATACGGCGATATGCAGCTAATCGCCGAAGCGTATGATATCCTGCATCGCGGATTGAAATTATCCAATGAGCAGCTCGCCGATGTTTTCTCTGAATGGAACAACGGGAAACTGGGTTCATTCCTGATCGAGATCACAGCTGATATCTTCACGAAGATTGACGCGGAGACTGGACTGTCCATGCTGGATGTCATTCTGGATGAAGCCCGGCAAAAAGGCACCGGAAAATGGACCAGTCAAAATTCCTTTGACTTGGGAGCCCCTGTTCCGACGATCAACGCGTCAGTCGACAGCCGAAATATTTCTGCCTACAAAGATGAAAGGGTGAACGCCTCCCAGGTGCTCCTGGGGCCCGCCGCGGTTATTACAGAGGATCCCAAAAGAGTCATTAACCTGGTACGTGACGCGCTGTACGCGGCAAAAATCAGTTCGTATGCCCAAGGGTTCAGCCTGCTTTCGGCTGCCAGCCGGGAGTATGAGTACAACCTGAACCTGGCAGAGATCGCGCGCATCTGGCGGGGGGGCTGCATCATCCGCGCGAAATTCCTGAATGAAGTCCGCGCCGCGTTCAGTCACACGCATGAACCGCCCAACCTGATGGTTTCGCGGGAATTTATTGATATTATGAATACTCACCAATCCGCTCTGCGTGATACTGTACGGCTGGCTGCGGGGGCGGGTATTCCGGCCATGGCGTTCAGCGCCTCACTGGCATACTATGATGCTTACCGCTCGGAACGTTTGCCGGCTAACCTGATCCAGGCGCAGCGCGATTACTTTGGCGCGCACACCTTTCAGCGGTTGGACAGGGAAGGCTCGTTCCACGCGGATTGGTCGGACGGATAAGTGTATTTTGAGTTTTCAGTACTGATTCCTTATGGGCAGTGCCTGTAATTTACGAGAAATTTTTACCAAAAGGTGGTGAATATGAGTTCGGTATTGGTGATATATGAATCAAGAACGGGAAACACAAAATTGATGGCCGAAGCTGTGGCAGAGGGAGTAAAGGAAGCCGGCGTCGAGGTCAATCTTAAACCTGTTAAAGAGGCCACCAATGAAGACCTGCTAAACGCGGGTGGAATTATTGTAGGAACATACACCTCATATGGAATTCTGGCAGGCGAGACAAAGGAATTCTTCGACCGGTCTGTGAAGATCCACCGGAAATTACAGGGTAAAGTGGGAGGAGCTTTTGCTTCCTCCGGGAAATTGGGCGGAGGCAACGAAACCACCGTGCTGTCCATTCTGCAAATGCTGCTGGTGCACGGGATGATCATTCCTGGCGATTCCAGCTCTCCGCATTTTGGCGCAATCGCCCTGGGAAAACCGGATGAAACCAGCCTGAAAGGGTGCCGTAATCTGGGTAAACGGGTGGCGAACCTGGTCAAGTCTCTGGGTTTGTAAAGTCGTTTCCAGTCAGGATCAGACCGCTTAAATGAAGCGGTCTTTTTTAACGCGCCAACTCATGAAATTACTTTTATGTTAGGGGTAGACGCTTATATACGTTAAGCTTCCCGTCAAATTATTCCAAATAACTCAATTTATTTTACGCATCCGGGTTGGCAATTTCCCGAGCGGCTTTTTGGAGAAGTGAATAACCGTGCTTTATTAACAATCGGAGCTCGGGTTCTGTGGGTATGATCCCCTTTTCATATTGCTCTATAGCCCGCAGCATGGCTCCGCGTACTCCGCTGGCGCGATGCGCCACCACGGAGTCGGCGGAAATGCGTTCCAGGCGAGTCAATAAGAATTGCAGCGTCTGGATCAATTCATCAATCAGAGGCATTGGTTTGTGTGAACCGTTCCTTGCAAAGGGAGGATTGTTCTCTGAAAAAAAGATAATTACATTATTGTTACATTCTAGTACATACTTCATAAAAATCAAATAAAAAGTACAGGTTCTGAAGAAGACATCGTTCCCGTAAACCGGACATATTTTGGAATACCGGTTTTATCACATTTGGTTTGACCCGCCAAATTCAGACTTCTCCTCTCTGCCATGATGGGCATATGGTTGTCTAAATGCATTAAAAATGATACAATGCGGTCATAATAGCACACAAACGGGCATAAAACAATAAAAAAGACTTGCCGTTGTGGTTGGAAACAAAACCCGGTGAAAAATGTTCAGTATTGAAAGACAATCATTAATCCTGGATATTCTGGAGCAGGAAGGCAAAGTTGAGGTAAACTCGCTGGCCGCGAAGTTCGCCACCTCAAAAGAAACCATCCGGCGTGATTTGAAGGAAATGGAATCTGCCGGAATATTGATACGCATGCATGGTGGAGCGGTTACTGCTGGCCAAAAACGCAGCCAGGGCTATGAGCTGCCTTTAATGGCCCGGGGTGTGCAGAAGTATGATGAAAAGCAGCGAATCTGTAAGGCGGCCGCGCGGCTTCTTGAAGACGGCGATACCATCTTTCTGGATAACAGCTCAACCACGATGAGCCTTCTGCGTTACGTTCCGGCGAACATAAAGATCAACGTGTTGACCAATTCCATTCAGGTCATGCTGGAAGCCGGCCGTCTTGGTAACGAAAATATCGTGGTGTATAGTGTGGGAGGAATGTTTAATAGTAAAAATTACTCTCTAGTCGGTGGGATGGCCAAAGATTTTGCCCGCAATTTCTTTCCAGATAAGGCCATTATGTCATGCCGTGGGATTGATGAGGTGCATGGGATGACTGACGCCGGTATCATGGAAATTGAGTTGAAACGTGATATGTTGTCGCGATCCAGGCAGTTCATCCTTCTGGCAGATCATTCCAAATTCGGATTGGTGGGAGCGGTCCAACTGGGGAACCTGGATGAGGTGGACTTTCTGGTAACCGATTCGAAAGCGGACGGAGAAAATTTGAAAATTTTCGCTGAAAGTAAAACTTCAATTATTGTTGCGGAGTAAAGTTTCAAGTTTGTCAGTTCTTATTTCACCATATTACTGACTTGCCAGAGAAAACCCCAAAAGATGGGTTTCTGGATTTCAAATATTACAGGAGTAATGAATTGCAAGACAAAATTACAGGTATCAAAAAAGGGGAGACAGAGGTGATTTGGAAGAACCTCCCGTCCAACCGATTATTGGTGGAAGCATCACTCTGGTCTGCCGATTTTGGCCATTTTGCCGATGAGGTACGGCGGATGGATCCATTTACCGATATGTATCACATTGATGTCTCCGACGGACATTTTGTCCCCGGCTTCTTATTTTTTGCAGACCTGGTGGCCGCCCTGCGGCCGCTGACCAAAAAACCGTTCCATGTTCACCTGATGACCACCAACCCGCTTAATCATGTGATTGACTTCCGTAATGCCGGAGCGGATATTATCTCGCTGCATGCCGAGAACGGGCCACTGGCTCCTGCAGCGTTGGGCGCGGTGCGAGCATTGGGCGCTGCACCCGGCTTGGCGCTGGGATTGGATGTCAACATAGACTCCGTCGAACCCTACCTCGAACTGGTCAACCTGATACTGGTTATGGGTACCCCGATGGGCGTCAAAGGAGTAGACCCATCGAAGTTTGTGTATGACCGCGTGCGCCGGATCAAAGCCATGATTGAACGTAATGAGCTCTCTGACCGCATTCGGGTATTTATTGACGGCGGAATCCGGGATAACACTGTGCCGCAATTACGCGCGGCAGGCGCCGACGGGGTGGTCGCGGGATCACTGGCTTTCAAAAGCGACAATCTGCAGCAGACGTTTGACTGGCTGCATGGATTGAAAGTAGACGGAGCTGCCGGGTCATGATTATCGCCATGGCGGGGCTGCCGGGGACGGGTAAAACCACGCTGGCCAGGGAATTGGCTGGGGAATTGCCTGCGTATATTCTGAACAAGGATACTCTGCGGGCCGCCCTGTTCGCGCCTGAAGAAGTGGAATACTCATCCCGGCAGGACGATTTCGTGGTAGGTCTTATGTTTGAGATTGCCGATTACCGCATTACGACAGGCCTTTCCCGGCACATTATTCTGGATGGACGAACCTTTTCAAAGAAAGCGCAGGTTGATGTTCTCACAACCTTCTCGCGTGAAAAGCGATGGAACCTGCAGGTTATTTATTGCGCCTGTTCGGACGAAATTGTGCGCGCCCGGCTTGAAAAGGATGTAAGCTCAGGCGGACATCCGGCGGCTGACCGGGATTTTGATCTGTACCGACGTATAAAAAAGGAAGAAGAAAAACTCCAGATACCGCATTTATATGTGGATACTGGAAAACCGCTGGCAGATTGTAAAAGACTCTGCCTGCAATATTTATTGGAAAAATCACAGATTAATAAGGATAATGAGGAAAACAAATGAGCAAACGAAGTTTAACCCCGGGAAAAGTTCGCGGTTTGAGCCAGTGTGCCAACGACCACGGTATGTTCAATATTTTAGCGCTGGATCACAGGCAGGCTGTTAAGAAGGTATTCGGCGAGTTGGCCGATCCGTATGCCGAAGCGGTACGTTTTAAGCAAGCCGTAGTCAGCATACTTTCGCCAGTATCAACAGCGGTATTGTTGGACCCCTCCATCGGCGCCGGCCCCTGTGTGGTCAGCCGCGCGCTGCCCGGTAAATGCGGCCTTGTGATCACCGTGGAAGCCAGCGGTTATGAAGGTCCCTCGCACGCGCGCGTCAGCCGCCTGCCGGGTGACTGGGGAACCGCGCAGATCAAACGCATGGGAGCCTCCGCGGTCAAACTGCTGGTCTACTATCATCCTAAATCAACTACCGCGCCCGCCATGCGTGACCTGGTCACCCGGGTTTCGAGTGAGTGCGAGGCACTGGACGTGCCATTGTTTCTGGAGATCCTTACCTATTCGCCGGATGCGGATAACCCCAAACTGTCTCCGGAAGAACAGATCGACGCAGTTGTTCAATCTGCTGCTGAATTAACCCGCATCGGCGGTGATATTCTCAAGGCAGAGTTCCCGGTCAATGTCAAGGTCCAGTCTGACATGAAACAATGGGAGACTGCCTGCAAGGCATTGAATGACGCTTCCACCATCCCCTGGGTACTGCTCAGCGCCGGTGTGGATTATCCGGTATTTGCTGAACAATGCGAGGCTGTTTGCAAAGCCGGCGCCAGCGGCATCCTGGCCGGACGAGCCATTTGGAAGGAAGCCCTGGAGGGTCCGATCAGCGAACGGGATGAATTCCTGCGCACTGTTGGCCGTGAACGTCTTCAGACACTTGAAGCGCTAAGCATTAAGTATGGGAAACCCTATACTGTTCACTTTGAACAACAAACGCTAAGTGAAGACTGGTATAGGACCTATCCGGGTTTCTAAAGATTCCTTACATCCAAATCGCCAGTAAACTAGAAGGCTGTCCCGCTTATCCGGAACAGCCTTAAAATTTTTCCATTTCTACTATTTGAAGCTATCTCTTACGTAGTTTATTATTCAGCCCCCAAAAACCATTCTCGTGGTATGTGATTAGTCAAATCATTCATTCGGTAACAATATTGGAACAGGTAGTTGGAATAATTGTTTGATGATCAGACAACAGACAGAATGGTCGTTCCGGATTTGCCGCGGCCACATCACCGGCTGAGAGATGATTTCCATCAGGAACAAGCAGGTTGGGGTAGGTGCAGCGCAGGGTCTCCCGATACCAGTCGAATCTTAGTAATCCCTGAGCGATAACCGCCAGGTCGGCCCTCTGGTCTAATCCATAATGAAAATACCAGAGGGTGAATGTTGTTTCATCATCTGCTGTGAAAACAATGGCATTTTTCGGCAGTTTCCGCATCAGACTTTGCCCGAAGGTTTCCGCTCGCGTATCGCGGGATGCATCCACCCGGGGAATCGTCTGAATCACCTGCGCTGTCAAGGCAGCCATGATCAGCACACCAAACGGGATCCAGGAATTCTTCCAGCGGCTGCCCATTATCTGAATGATCTCCTGCAATCCCTCAGCGATCCACAGGCACAGTACCATCACACAGGGTATCAGGTAGACATACGAATCAATCGTTCCATAGAACAGACTGAAAATGGAGTAGACAATAATTACCCATAACAGAGGTGTGGTTTCTTTGATGATTTTCCACCCGCCAAAAAGGTGGAAGGCGATAATGAATAACCCGGGCAGGCCAACCTGGGCGAGGAATACTCCAATCAAACCACGCAGTCGATCTAGCGCGTACAGATCAGTGAAGTTGGACTGATACAAACGGCCGGTCAACAGGTTAAATAAAGCCGGCAGGGTAACCGGATTACCCCAGTTAATGGGTGGCTGTCCTGAGGCCCATAGAGGCAAGAGGATGTAGATCAGGCTGCCGGCCACAAGACCACCAAATCGCTTTCCCAGGTGTTTCTTCAAATCCTGGCACGGCGAGTTTCCATCCCAGAATAACAGGGGCAACAGGAAGACGGATGTCAGGTTATTCCCCAGCGATAACCCGGCAATAAATCCACGGAGTAGATCATTATTCCATTTTGATCCGGCTGAAAGGGATTGCCGGACGATTACCACAGTAAGCAGGGTTTGCAGTGCGTAAACTTCCGTGATCACCGCCTGAGACCAGACCAGCGGAGAAATTCCAAACGCCAGAGCAGCGCTCCAGGCGGCAAGCCCAGCGAAGGGTTTGCCGTGTAGAAGTTGATATGCTGAGGAAAACACTATCAGAACGGCCAGTATCATACAGACCGCCGACAATATGTTGGTGCGAAATGCCAGATTGCCCGGGATAATCGTCTGAAAAACCTGCGCCAACAAGAGGTAGAGTGGATACCCTCCCGGGTGAGCCACTCCTTGAACGGCCGCCGCGCTGATCAGGTCTCCGCCATCCGTTCCCCCATTCGCCCAAGTCAGCCCCGGTGCCAGCGTTTTTCCGTACAAAAACCCCAAAATCGCGACAAGGCTTAAGACTGAAAAAGACTGATTGTTCATGAAAAACGCCAGGGAAGAGAATCTTCCCTGGCGCAGGCCAATCTTGTGTGCAGCAGTATTATTGCCCAAGGAGGGCATACTTCCCCTCGGATTTACCAGTTCCACACACCATGGGTGGGGTGCCTGAAGTGATTTCGGTCGGAATAGCTGACCATGATTTTATTGCCGAATCCCAATAGTGGAATGTGGGTGACCGGCCTTCCATATCCGGGCTCTGGGGGACGCAGATCTTTACCTCGGATGTGGTTCCTTCAACAATGGTCACTTCCAGGGCTTCATCCAGAAGGAGTGTCCAACCTTCCGGGAGCGGGCCGATCACTGTGATCGGATCGGCTATTTTTAGTACCGTTAGTGTTCCGCCTTCTGATGAGCTGGCCTGAACCGATACTGTGCCGGTACCGAAATTAATGGTTTCAGCTAGTGCGCCACTCATTTCATCCGGCAACACTGGGACAGTCCCTACACGATTGGGAGATGCCCAGACGCTGACCGCTGTCAGGGCTAACAGGGCTATCACAACAATAGATATGATCAACCGATTCGATGTCTTCATCTGGTTTTCTCCTGAAAACATAATTCAATAGTTCATTTATACAATGATCCGGCGATAATTCAAAGAGTACCAAATTCGGATTTTGTTCGGATTTTCGTTTAGATGGTTTTCAGGATAGGCAGGCGATGATTTTTCCGGGTGATAAAATAAACCAAGTTGCTTGCAGCGAATATCAAACTTAACTACCGACGGATGATCCTTAGATAATGGAACCTGATCAGAATATCATTTATCTGAAAGAAATCCTTGATAACCTGTCGAGACCTGAAAAACTGAATAATCACCCCTGGTTGAGCAGCCGTTTTGTAATCGAATTTTCCGGCACAAACCGACCATCGGGGGCACAACTTGTTGAGGCGGTCACGAATATTTTCATGAAAATCCGGCCGGCAATGCCGCCCCGCAGAGGATTGCGCCTGGATACCCGCTGGGGAGAATTTGGACTGCTGGCTGCCCTTTACTTTGCGCCTGGACGATTTGGAATTCCGTATCCTGCCACCATGCGGGAGGCCTGGGAAAATATAGATAAGGCTATTCTTCTGTTTATATTTGGGAATGACACGCAGATCTCTGCTGAGGATCGCGAAAAATATAGACTGGTAGGCGGCGAGCTTGAGCCTGCGCCAAACAGCACCCTCAGCGATTGGCACCGTAAAGGGCTTGAGCATCTAGCCGGGGTGATTACGCATTATGAAGCCTCGCTTTCCGCCCGCCAGAGCGAAAATAAAACCCGAGCAAAAAGAAAACCAGCGAACACTGGATCTTTCGGCAAAGTTGTGAAAATCGGCATTGGATTGATTCTGGCAGCTATCACGATCATTCTTGTTTGGGCAGGCATCAACGGATACCGCCTCTTTCAACGCGTCAGGTCGGTGGAACAGAACAGCCAGGTATTACTCGATTTCACAAAATCCTTCTCTGATCCAATCGAATTGGAAAAGGCCGGACAGGCAATTTCATCGATGCGATCCGATCTGCAATCTTTGCAGGGTGAAGCGGGTTGGCTCTTGGAAATGGCGCCATTTCTCGGATTTTTACCGCGATATGGTGGAGATATATCCCAGGCTCCGCAATTGCTCGAAATGGGGCTGCAATTAAGCATTGCCGGAGATCAAGCGTATCATGCAGTGGAACCTGCCATTCCAGCAATGAAAGAGAAAGGGACAGTGGGCGGTATTATGAATTTGCCGGGCAGCCTGAAAGACGGCTCAACCCGATTGTTGACCGCGCAGGCAGCGTTGGCAAGGGCGCGATCGATCCGGCAGGGAATACAGGCGGATATGTTGTCGGCTCGATTCAAACATCTGCTTGTTGATAAAGTCGATCCTTTCCTGCTTTCATTGCAGGGGGCTTTCCCGGTTGATGATATCCTCTCCATGGCACGTCTCGCCCCGCGATTGATGGGAGCCGTGGGAAACGGCCCGCAAACATACCTGATCATGCTGCAGAATGAAGACGAGATCCGCCCGACAGGTGGTTTTCTCACTGCCATTGGACGAATGATTTTGGTTGATGGGAAGCTCTCTGAATTGTCCTTCGAGAGTTCCGAATTGGTCGATGATATGACCAAACCTTATCCCAAGGCGCCGTGGCAGTTAGACAGGTACATGAAGTCCGAAATGCTTCTACTAAGGGATGCAAATTGGTTTGCTGATTTTCCCACTACTGTGGAGTGGGTGCGTTTCCTGTATGCGTATTCCCGTCCGCAGACAATTAATGGAGTCTTTACTCTTGACCAGCATGTGATCGTGGAATTACTGCGCCAGGTTGGCCCGGTTCAGGTCGATGGAGTCGCTGAGATGATCACTGTGGACAATGTACAAGCCTACATGCGTTTAGCCAAGGAACAAAAACCACCCCAGGGCGTTGACGCCGCGGGATGGGATCGTAAGCAATTTATCAGCCGATTGGCTGACCCGTTGGTTAAAAAATTGATCAATGGTGATTCGCAATCCTGGCAAAAGTTGGCTGGTACATTAATCCAATTGCTGGATGAAAAACACATCCTTATCCATATGGACGACCCGGAAATGAAGTCGTTGCTGGCACAACGCGGTTGGGATGGAGCCATTATTCCTCCTGCCGGTAGTGATTTTCTGATGGTTGTGGATAGTAATATTGGTTTTAACAAAACCAATGCTCTGGTTACCCAGTCACTTACCTACCAACTTGATCTTGAAAATATCGAAAAACCTTCCGCGTCCCTGACAGTCAGGCATACCAATAACGCGAGCGGATCTGGAGATTGTATTCAATTTAACCGGCAAGCCGCGGATTTCCAGGTGGAAAAAGACTACCACCTTAACGATTGTTACTGGTCATATTCACGTATTTACACACCTGCCGGGTCGCAAATGATGGGTGGCACGCCACATGTAATACCAGCCGGCTGGTCATTATATGAACAGGAAATCCCTGCGAGGATTGACCCGCTTACGGAAAGCCTGCCTGGGATTCAATCCTATGGCACATTATTGGTAGTACCACGCGGCCAGACGCTGGAAACCAGCTTCAATTATGTGTTGCCCGCCGGCGTGATTAGCGGCGAGATAACAGACGGCAAATTGAAATACAAATTAAAAGTTCAAAAACAACCGGGAACAATTGCGGTTCCATTAAAAATCCAGATAAAACTGCCCGCTGGCATGACAGTTCTAAATCCCATTGCCGGATTGACCGAAACACCAGAAGGCAGGACCTATTCTACAAACCTGCAACGCGATGGCACTTTTGAAATTCAATTTGGACAACCCGGCATTAACTGACGCCATCATGCCGGATAACCACCCAAAAGGTGCGCGCCAGAATATATATATCCAGCCAGATGGACCAGTTCATCACATATTCCACATCATATTCCGTGCGTGCCAGGAAAGAAGTAAGGTTACGGCCTGATGTCTGCCAGATGCCGGTGATTCCGGGCCGTACTCGAACATAATGCTGGATACTGGGTCCATAGAGGTCTTGCTGGTTAATCATGATGGGGCGAGGACCAACAATACTCATCTCGCCTTTTAAGACATTCCAGAGTTGAGGAAGCTCATCCAGACTGAACCGCCGCAGAAAACGACCAACCGGTGTGATGCGCGGATCGTTTTTTAACTTTTGATAGGCGTTCCATTCGGCTTGCCTGTCAGGATTTTGGGCCAGGTAATCGTGCAAAACCCGATCCGCTTCCGGGACCATGGTGCGGAATTTGAGGATTTCAAATACCCTGCGGGTTT
>CAZDAW010000069.1:0-18735 GCA_964503685.1 uncultured Anaerolineaceae bacterium
TTTTCATTCAGGCTCCTGAGTTAATAAATCAAGAAGCGGATAAAACGACTGATATCTGATTTTATTATTTTATTGATCGTTCAATAAAATAATAAAACAAATGATAACTAATGTCAATAGGCAAAATTGACTTACTGAAAATGCATCCACTCAGATCAGCGAGAATAATCCCCTTGAATTTTCTATACACCGAATAATATCCCTTAAAGCGCAAGAGCGGGCACAGGAAACCCGCCCTTGCAGAGTTATGAAGCGCAGCTCGTTCTAAATGAAAGCGTTCATATCATCAATAACTACGATCCATCAAGGCAAATCACCCGTGAAAGTCGGTAGAATATCCTTTTCAAAAGCTGCTACATCCATTCCATAGAGTTCTGTATAGAATGCTTCAGCTTCTTTCCTGATGTCGAGATTCGGGAATAAATCAGGGTGCAGCTTGCCGGCTACCCAGGTCAGGCCCAAAATCCAGCGGGTATCGGGCTGATCCCAGCTATATAAATCAGTGGCGAAGCCATAAAGTTTGTTCTCTTTTACTGCGCGCAAGTTTTGCCATTGAGCGTCGGCTTTCAGCGTCTTGACCACGTCATTGACCGGATTGAAATAGGCTGCAATAAATATTACATCAGGATCCCAGGCAGCGATCTGTTCCAGGGTAACTTTTGTCCAACCCTCGCCCAGATTAGCATCTTTCCAGACTGGAAGCCCGCCTGCATTCTGTATAATTAAGGTTTGCATCCAGGTTACAGGTGGTACATTGAAAGCGATCGCGCCATCTTTATCCGTGTAATAGAGAATCAAAGCGCGCGGTTTTTCCTCATCCTTCAATCCGGAAACGATCTTCGTAATACTATCAACATGGCTCTGATAAAATTCGGCAATTTTCTTAGCCTGATCTGCATTCTGGAAAAGCTGACCCAGGATAGCTAAATCCCGTTCGTATTGATCAGGGGTTTCAAAATCGACATAGACAACCGGGATGTTGATCGCCTCGAGAGGCTTGCCCAGCTTTTCAGCATTCGTGCTTTTAAGAACGACACAATCCGGCTGAACTGCGGCAATTTCTTCCGCGCCGACCTCGCTCGTCAGGGTAGCTTTTTTATCATAATCAGGGTCGATAATTTTGATGAAATTACCAGATCCCTGGTTGGTAGCGCCTATAGCAACGATCTTCTTCCCGGCATCGGGAAACAGATAGATTGCATCAGCGACCATGAACAGGGCTTTACCGGCAAGTACGATTCTTTCCGGGGTCTTGCTGAATTTAACTTCACGACCAAGGGCGTCGGTGACTGTATAACCTTCAGCAGGAACTTCTGTAGTCGGCTCTTCCGTTACTGCGGGTGTTTCTGTCATCGGCGCTGCCGCCGGTTCGGGAGTGTTAGTTGGCGGTACAGACGTTGCCTGAGGCGCACAACCTGCACTGATCAACATAACAAGTAACCAAATTACATAAATGGGTTTCAAACGCATGATGTTATCTCCTTTAGTCTTGTTTTTTATCCAATCTCATCATAAAGACCGGGAATCACTGAATTTGGATTTGAGCCAGGCGTTGAGCTAAAAGATATGCAACCGGCGTACTCAACAATAGCGTTACCAATGTCGTTGTAATCGAAGTCATCAGGCTGAGAGTGATAAACTGATGGATTTGTTCTTGTTTGAGATTATCGATTAGCTGACTGGCAGGAATGCGAGTTAATAGAGCACATAAAGGAATTGCAATGAACAAAACCAGCGGCAAAGCGAGTAGCTTCCAGGAAGCACCGGCCCAATGGTTAATCCTGGAGGTAAAAGACCGTGTTTTCGAAACAGCGATTATTTTTAATGTCATATTAGAAATCGATTGATTTTCAGCGGCCATCGAGATGACGTATCAACAGAAATGAAGCAGCCAATTAAAATTCATTACAAGAATGATATATTATTTAAAAAATATATAATCATTAATTGAGCATTCATATTATAAATTAGACCTCTTATTCTGTCAATTGCAGAGATGGCGGTTAAAATAAAAATTGTTCGCCGTTTTGTTTTTGGTTATGAATATATTTGTGTATGATAGATATATGAATGACCTATTACTTCTGCTTGCAGGCGGCGATTTACGTTCTGATGGACAGGCAAATGATGTTGCCGATTTTGTAATAGACAACCCTTCCCGCCTGAACGATCTTCTGGAAGGATTACAGGACACAAACGCTGTTATTCGCGGAAGGACTGCGCATGCAATCGAACGCATCTCGCGTACCCACCCTGAATGGCTGATTGATCACCTGCACAAATTCATCGCATTGACGTATGAGGATCAGTTGCCTTTTGTCAAATGGCATCTGGCAATGACCCTGGGTAACCTGGCAGTTCTCAATAAAGAAACCAAGGCAATCGTCAATACGCTTCTTGACCTAGTGGACGATTCAGCAGTGTTTGTAAAAAGCTGGGCAATCACCTGTCTGGTGATAATCGGCAGACGTTATCCTGATTACCGCCAGGAAATCATCGAGCGGATCAACGGTTACCGGAATGATCCCAGTATCGCTGTCCGCTCAAAAGTCGCGAAAGCCGTCCATTTCCTTCTGAATGAGGACGTCACCTTGCCGGCCGGCTGGATTAAAAGTAAAGGTTAACGGGATTTAGGATAAAAAGCCCACTGAATATCATACTAAAAATAAAAAGAGAAGGCGCCTTGACGCAGCCCAAACAGCGTGCAATAATGGATTCATGAAAATTCATAATCCTCGTTATGTTCATACAAATCTTATTGCTCGCGATTGGCGCACACTCTCAAACTTTTACCAACAGGTATTTGGCTGCACCCCCGTTCCTCCTGAACGCGATATTTCAGGCGCAGGGCTTGAAGCCGGGACTGGCTTACCCGGAGCGCATCTGCACGGCATTCACCTGCGCTTGCCTGGCTATGATGATTCAGGCCCAACCCTTGAGATATTCACCTATACCTCTCAATTAGAAGGATTGCCCACTGCTGTTAATCGCCCCGGCTATACGCATCTTGCGTTTAGTGTAGACGACGTCCATGCTGCGCGCGAAGCTGTGCTGTCTGCCGGCGGACAACCTGTTGGGAAGGTGGTCACCATTTCCGTAAAAGCCGGCTGGAATGTCACCTGGTGTTATGTCACTGACCCTGAAGGCAACATGATCGAACTGCAATCGTGGGCGTCTGCTTCGTAAAGCACCATTGTAACCGCTGATTCGTCCACCCATTTGGCTCCATTATGCCATTGGGAGGGATATGTTAAATCATGGATAAACAACCCGCTTTTCCATTGAACATCATCTCGCCGAGTGAGATGATGTTTTCGCCAACCCTCTGATTCCCGTATAGTTTTAAACCCACACAATTTATTTACATTTTATAGTATTTCCTTGATTTATTCCCAATAATAAAGATGAGTTGGAGTTTTGGGGTAATTTTTTTTATTGGTTATCTTGTATCCCCTCTTAATTATCGGTTTGGCGTTTTTTTTGGATTCCACTTTTTATTCGGAGACAATATCCTATGTTAAACCAAAATAATACACTACATAGCAACAAACGAGGGTTTACATTTCTTAGGGGTTACAATAACCTGAATACAATTCTAAAACTCGTGACCTCATTTGGCGGCATCATTCTCATTCAAATTGTTATGGTATTTCTGGCTTACACACAAATGAAGGCAATCAACAATAATATCAGCCGTATTTATTCCGAGAATCTATTGCCGATTCAATATCTGGATGAAACAAAGTCACAATTATACAAATTACGCGGCGATATTTTTAAATATGTATCAATACCTGCTGAACGCAGCCAGGTAGAGAAAGATATCCGGCAAGATATAACGTTAATCGATTACAACTGGGATAAATATAAAAATGCATTACCAAAAAATACCGAAGCGCTGGCTCAATTTGATTCAGCATGGATAGAATATCGCCAGGAGATGAATGCCGTAGAGGAATTAGTGAAAAATGAAAAATTAGAAGCCGCGTTGAACAACTTACAGGGGAATGGAAAAGCAGCTAAAGCGCGAAAGAATATTGAAGACATTATCGAACAATTGACAGTCTTAAACCAGACCGAAGCCACCCAATTAAATCAGCTCAGTAACACGACCTTCACGCAGGCAATCGTCACAATGCTTATCGCTCTGGTTATTGCTATCGCATTATCATTTCTGTCCGCCGCCCTGATCTCCAATAGCTTCAATCGGCCATTAAAATTCATGGCTATCACCATGCAAAACATGGCAGTTGGTAATATCAGTAACGATAAAAATCAATCAGAAAAAGATAATTTTGCCAGGCGAGAAGATGAAATCGGCGCAGCCTGTAAAGGATTGGTCAATATGGAAACCTATATTAGCGAAATGGTAGAGGTGGCCAATCATATTGCTCATGGAGATTTAACTCTGGATCTGACGCTTAAAAGTGAAGCCGATCAACTGGGAATGGCTTTTCAAAAAATGCTTCAGGGTTTGCGTCAACAAATCAATAGTCTTGCAAAAAATGCCGAGAAATTGAGCGCCGCATCTCAGCAACTGGCTGCTTCCGCCACGCAATCAGGGCAGGCTACCGGTCAAATTACAACCACTCTGCAGCAAATTGCTTTGGGAACCTCAAAACAGGCAGAAAATATTACGACCACTGCAGTTTCGGTAGAACAGATGTCAAACGCCATTGACGGAGTTGCGCAAGGCGCATCCGAACAGGCAAAAGCCGTTACAAAAGCCTCTTCCCACACCGCCCAACTCAATATGGCAATCCAGCAAGTCAGCAACAATGTACAAAAAGTGATGACTAACTCTGCGCAGGCAGCGAAGTCTGCCAATGAAGGCGCCGCTATTGTCCAGGAAACCCTGGAAGGGATGGAAAGTATCAAGACCAAAGTGGGTTTTTCTGCCGAAAAGGTTCGCGAAATGGGCAACCATTCCAACCAGATTGGATTAATCGTCGAAACCATCGAAGACATCGCCTCACAAACCAATATGCTTGCCCTGAACGCAGCAATCGAAGCCGCTCGTGCTGGTGATTATGGCAAAGGATTTGCTGTCGTTGCTGATGAAGTACGCAAACTGGCCGAACGATCTTCAGAAGCGACTAAAGACATCAGCAATCTTGTGAAAGATATTCTCACAACAGTTTCAGAAGCAATCGCAACCATGCAAGATAGTACTCAAGAGGTTGAAAAAGGCGTCACGCGCGCTAATATGACAGGCCAATCTTACACTGCCATTCTCGAATTAATTGAGGACGTACACAAACAGGCAGAATCCGCCGGCCAGGCCTCTGAGATTATGATGCAATCAGCCAAAGAACTTATCAGCGACATGGATATGGTCAGCGCGGTTGTCGAAGAGAACACGGCTGCGACAGAGGAGATGGCAGCAGGTTCGAATGAAGTAACCCTTATTATTGAAAATATCGCCAGCATCAGCGAAGAAAATACCGCTGCCATAGAAGGTATTTCAGCAACGGCTGAAGAAATGAACGCCCAGGTAGAAGAGGTTACTACATCAGCTTATCTGTTAGCAGAGATGGCAGATTCTCTGCACCAGATTGTCACCGAATTCAAATTACCAGAAAGGGCATTATATCAGAGCCTCACATAGGAATAACATTGCTTTCTTCGGTTGCTATTGCAGGACAAACAGATTAGCTTGTGAGGCGAAAGTCAATGAGCAGAAATATTGGAAGCGCTCGCTATCCGTCCAGTAAATTTCAACCCGGTGAAATTCTGACAAGATTGGTATGCCGCAATAAAAAAAAAGCCTGCCGATCTGCCCGTTTAAAGAGCATATTGCGCCCGGGACTGGTCAGCAAATTGTCGCTCTTCTTTAGCCCTAAAATACGGGAAGCAATTCAGCGCGCCGCTCCTCCAAACGATCGGGGTTGGCCGCAATTGAGGTTAGAATTCGATTCCTTCTGGTCAGCCCGCCATTGAGCGCTTTTGTTTGGCGGCGCGATCGAAATACTGGAGCCGGCAGCGCTGCGCTTAAGCGTGAAAGATTTTCCCGGCAAGCGCTGGCTTTGTATTAAGGTTATTGTAATTTTTCCAGACCGCCGAAACTGCGGTTTGGAGAAAGGTAACTTAAAGTTTCCTCATCTTCGTGCACGAGTTTATTTTCGATAATCCGCACAAGCAATTCAGCCACGCCTGGCCCCAGCATAAACCCCTGTCCGCACATGCCCACAGCCAGCAGCATTCCTGGCGCCCGGCCAGTCCAGCCAATGATCGGAAAGCCATCCGGCGTCATTGGATAAAGTCCACGCCAGGTACGGCGGACCCGGATGTTCACCAGTCGCGGCATTACCTGCACCATACGCCTTGATACCATGGGAAGAAAAACGCTTGTCTCACGAGTATCAAACCCCCAGATATTTGGGCTGGGTGTAATGCAAAAGAGAATCTGACCGGTATGGTGCTGGTAAAAGTAATAATTGGCTGAACCAGGCGCAGGACGGATATCGACCACCATCGGCTTCAAAAAATGGGCAACCGGCTCGGTGATGGCCGCTTCATGTGAATCAGGACGAACAGGAAGATCAAGGCCGACCAATTCTCCAATCTGCGCCGCCCACGCCCCAGCAGCATTGATAACAACCTCGGCGCCGTATTCACCAAAGCAGGTCGTGACACCTGAAATTTTTCCATTCACCCATTTAAATCCAGTTACAGTCTCCCTAAAATGAAACTCGGCGCCAGCAGCTTTTGCGTGAACATAATACGCATGCAGAGTCAATAACGGCGAAGCGCTACCATCATCCGAAGACAACGTACCTCCGCGTAAACCATTGGGATTCAGGTCGGGGATTTCTTTGAGTAAATCAGCAGCATCCAGCCAGTCATTCTTTACGCCAAGTTTTTTTTGCGTTACCAGCAGGTCCTTTAGAATTTTCTCCTCACGGTCCTGATAGGCTACATAACAATACCCACCCTTAAACCATTCAATTTCATCCCCATAAGTTTCCTTAAAAGTGGAGAAAATTTCAAGGCTGCGTTTGCACAGATGTATTTTTGCCGGATCGGAATGGGTTGCGCGGATGCCACCAATCGCTGTTTTATTAGAGCCCTGCCCTACACTTGCTGCGCTTTCTAACACCAGAGTCCGATGCCCGCCTCTGGCGAGGTAAAAAGCGACGGGAACACCAATTGAACCGGCGCCAATAATAATCACATCATAATTCCTGCTCGATGAAAGATCAACCATCCTGTTTACCTCTGTTGGCTTTAATTCCAGCAAAAATTCCCAATTCCACTTCGATAAACAATGGCCGTTTTGTATGACCTACAATCTCATCGGATAAAATACCCTCTTCGCAGTACAGGCGTTGAATCAATGCACTGCAAGTTTTCCCCCCACATGAGCCCATCCCCGCCCGGGAAACCGTTTTGAGTTCATTCATATCGTGATACCCTTTGCGAATCCACTCACGTAATTCACCAGCGGTTACACGTTCACAACGGCAAATGATCGTATCATCAGCCAGATGCGCCGCGCACTGATCTAAAGGATGCGTTACCTGAGGTTCCTGCATTCGCAGGCCGGCAATCCTGCGAGCATATTCCTTGGGCGCCTGAACTTCGACAACCAACGTTCTATCGGCTTTTGGAACAGCGTGAATGCCAAGCACTTTACACTCACCTAACGTGTTGCCTTCTGTATCTACCACCTCAACCATCTCATTTCCCTGTAATTTTGAACGGGGGAATTCATATGGAATAGAAACGACAGGAAAATCCTTATTTGCCCGATAATCAACAATCGTAATCGCCAGGCCAGGGCAGCCAGCCAGACAACGTTTGCAATTCAGGCAACAATAGTTGTTACCCAGAAAAACCGGAATATGACGAATATCATTCCGGTCAATGGATATCAAACCGTTCGGACAAAGGTAAGTGCAAGGATCACAGGGTATTTCCTGTGTGCAGTGAATCACCGGTACGACTCCTTCATAGTCATCGGGAAAAACCGCAGGAATATTCTTTCCCGGTTTTGATTTCAAGATCGCTTCGGTTTGCAGCCATTCAGTTGGAACGTCACCGGTCTCGCAGCCTAAGGCGCGGGCAATTTCTAAACCTCTGATTTTGCCCGAGAACATGGCAGCCGATGCTTCCGCAATTTCCTGCGCATCACCGGCTGTAAAGGCTTTGATGTCAAACGCCCTGGCTTTGTTATAAAACTCATCAACCGGCTCAAGGCCAATGGCCACCAATACACAATCACATTCAAACGATCGTTCTGTACCTGCGATAGGTTTGAAATTTTTATCCACTTGTGCAATTGTCACCGATTCAACAGCATCCACACCGTTTGCGCTCAATATCGTATGCGATGTATAAATCGGGACGCCCATTCGCTTCAATTTATCTTGATGAACTTTATACCCCCCACATTCTGGCATAGCTTCCACAAGACCCACGACGCTAATGTCTGCCTGGAGCGCGTGATAACCTGCAATCAATCCAACATTGCCGCCCCCGACGATAAAAAGTTTTTCAGCCGGACGAATCAGATCGCGATTGACCAATGTCTGAAAAGCGCCCGCCCCAATTACACCGGGTAAAGAATTGCCCTTAAATGTCAAAAACTTTTCGCGTGCCCCGGTAGCCGTTAACAATACCTGAGGTCTGACGATGACATAACAATCGCCCCCCTTTAATATCCCCACAACCTTATCGCTAAAAACCGCCAGCGCCGTGCTTTGCAACCAAACTTGAATCGAAGCATAATTTGAAACTTCTTTCTCCAGACGAGTTGCGATATCAATCCCGCGCGTCCCTGCATAAACCGCTTCCGTCGAACCGAAAAAGCGGTGCGTCTGAAGCACAAGCTTTCCCCCCAGACGGCGTTTATCATCCACCAGGATGGCTTGAACACCTCGTTTGCCCAGTTCAATTGCCGCCGACATCCCTGCCGGGCCGCCGCCCAATATCAGAACCGGGATATCGATTCGTTCGATCTCTTTCATGCCAGGCAAATGCTTAACCTCTGGCAATTCCGGCAGACCAATGGATGGCTCTAACCGCATTCCAGCTTTTAAAATTTCCATACAGGATTTAACTGGTTTTCCGTCAGCCAGTACCATGCATTGTGAGCATTGTCCATTGGCGCAAAATATACTCTGCGGAGCATTATCTTTTGGGTGAAAACCCATGACATGGATTCCATTGGCGAATAAAGCCGAAGCGATAGTCTCTTCCTCGTACGCAGTCAGTTTTTCGCCTTTCCAAAAGAATTCAATTATATTACGGTCTGGAATAGCAAGAATCGGATGTTTTAGGATGCGATATTCTGTCATGCAATATCCTTAATCAGTTATGAAAAAGCGAATACGGATAATCACAGCCTCAACAAATAACTATTTTCCATAACAAAAAATAGGAAGCAAATCTTATCCAACACGCTCATAAATATCAACTTCCATTTTAGATTATAAAAACAGGACGGATATAGATCGTCCGTCCTGTTTTCCTCATTATCCCAACTGCTCCGCCAGAGAATTTGGCAGTTCCATCTGCTGTATCTGGTCGATTTGAGCTTCGATACAATCAATATGCTCCTCTTCGTCTTTCAAGATTGATCCAAGCATCTCGCGCGTTCCATTATCGCCGACTTCAACAGTCAGTTTAACTGCCTCATTGTACGCTTTTATAGCGCCGTTTTCGGCATCCCAATCATTCTTATGCATTGCATCAACTACCTGGCCAATGTTTATTGGATCAAGCGTACTGACAATTGGCTGGCCTTCCAAAAAGAGGATGCAGGCAATGTGCTTTTCGGCATGTTTCATCGCATCAATTGCCCGCTTTTCGTCAAGAACGTTGTGTAATTTTTCATACCCCAATTGGCGCACATTCAGAGTGGACGATATACTGATTGACTGCGGTCAACTCATCGGCTAAAAGAAAATTCAACTTATCGATGACCTTATTATTGCCTTTCATAGAAAATATCCTCCTTCCTGAATTTTTTATCGACTGATGATATGATTGTAGCATAATAATAAGTTAATCCAAGTTGCCACCTGGATGTCATTGCGAGCCTCGACAGAATGGCGAGGCGTGGCAATCTCGGATTTTGACGTTGAGACTGCTTCGTCGGGCAAAAAGCGCCCTTCTCGCAGTGACAAACGCAGAGATTGTTGTCAAGGTAGCAACTTGAGTTAAGTTATAAATAGGCTGGTCAGACTGCCATAATTCAATTAGAATTTTCAAATATGGAAATATCTCCCATAAAAGATACATCACCCCAAACGCGTTTCAGCTTTGGACGGAAAGTTGCCCAATGGATGGGATGGACGCGTACCAGTTATTATTTGATGTCAGCCTTTATCCTCACCATTGGGCTGATCATCTACATCTGGTGGCCTCTGGTAGTGGAGTATGCTTCTTACTTCGACCCGCGTTATCCAATCTGGATGCAACTCGACGGGTTGTTGCTGGGAATTTTCTTCGCTATGTCGCTATTGATCACAGCAAAAGCCGATATTAAAACCGATGCCTGGATCGTTTTTGTAGGACTATTTGGCGGATTATCCATCGAAAGCTGGGGGACACAAACCCAACTATGGACGTATTTCACCCTTGAGCGCCCCCCGCTGTGGATCATCCCCGCCTGGCCGATAGCCAGTCTGGCTATTGATCGATTGACGCGATTGCTTGGGCATTGGCTGGCCCCTTTATCAGAGAAAATTTTTCGCCGGTTATACTGGACGATCTTCCCCGCGTTTCTGGGTTTGATGCTTTACTTCGTTTTACCGACCTTTGATAAATTACTGACCTGGATGGCGACGTTGCTCGTCATATTTCTCATCGCGACCCCTACCGATTATCGCCTGGCAGTGATCACTTTTCTGGCCGGCGCTGGCTTGGGCTATTTTCTGGAACGCTGGGGAACGACCCGCGAATGTTGGACATATTACACCCGCCAGACTCCACCCCTCTTCGCAGTCATGGCGCACGGCCTGGCTGCAGTGGCTTTCTGGCGGGCAACGATTTATTTGAAACAGATTGTTACGATTATATTCACCCCTCCCATCAATAACGCGAACCAATGAATTACTGTTCGATCAACCAATCCTTGGCAGCTTCAACGTCCTGAAAAGTCTTGAAAGTCCGCCCGGCGAATTTTGAAATCGCCTCCTGGGCAATACTCATTAATCCCGTAATTCCCACAGTCGCCGCGGCCTTTATGTAAGGTGTATTCGCATTTGTAAAACTTTTTAACGAATTCACCATTTCTCCATCAAAATGGCAACCAGTCGCAACAAACACTGCCAGAACCGATTTTGGCGGCTGACTGGCAATTATCGCCTGCGCCTGCGCCAGAACGCTTTTATAATCATCCTGCGGCGTAAGATTCGTGAAATCTTCATAGAGTAATTTTTTGCCTTTATGCTCAACAAAATAAATCCGTTCCATAAGAGACTCCTGTTGGTATAAAATTTTGTGCAAATTAATTAATACGAATAAATATAAGAGATTACCATTTTATCATAGCCTTATCTATCGGGTTTGCCGCTGCCATGATCTTTGTACTTTCGCCTCGATCGGGTTTCCCTTGCCCCCCTTTATTTGCGATGACAAAAAGCCATCGATAAAACATTCTGCCAAATCTAATTATTATCCCGAATTGACGTTATATGGTAATCCTGGATTTTTTTAGCGACGATTTATTGTTTGATTTGTTCCGTAAGCTGATTATTGTGGCTTTAATCGGGGCGCATGATAACAGGATAAAATCGACCAGAATTCAGGAGCCGTACTTTACTGGCCATTTTTATAACCTTCCCTGTTCGATTTTTGCAGCAAAAGCACTTGTTGTATAATAATTCTAACATGAACTCGGGATTAGAAGTCTCGCAGAGGCGAAGCAATCTTTTCTCCTGTGAAAGAGTTTGTGGCGGTCTTTCAGGCCTCGCAGTAACAATAAGTTCTCCAACATAAAGTGTTATCCCGAATTGATGTTAATCTTATGTTATTCATTCAACTTTTGGAGGGGTCTAATGGCAGAGAAGAATCATTATGAAGACCTTGTACGTTTTTATGAATTTCAATTGGGGAAAATGCCGCATCGATCCGAGTTTATCAGCGCGCTCCAATCAACTTTCAGCAAACGGGACCTGCAAATTTTCTTTCTGCTTCCATTCCTGGGGATGATCCCGCAGGAGAAGTTTGAAAAAAAGGCAGCCAGAGTCGGGATACCGGCAGAAGAGTTACACACGGCTGTTAAACGTCTGGCGCCTGAAGGAATGATTGACACGTATGTGGCGCCCGAAGGCCGGGTTTATGGCCGGTCGCCTGTTATTGCGCTGCTCGAATTTCAGGTGCGTTTGAAAGAAGATTCACCAATGCGGGCAGTTTGCGCCAAAGTGATGGACGCCTTCATCGAAGGCGCTGTTGATGTCATTCCGACAAAGACACCCTATTACCGTGTTCTGCCGGTTGAATCGACATTGATCGGGACTGAAAAGGACATTCCAGTCAACAAAGCCGTGCCCGACCCACGCGAAGTGTTGCCAATTGATATTGTTTCAGAGATGGTTAAGAAAGAAAAGATCATCGTTGTGGCGGATTGTTATTGCCGTTCTACGAAGAAGCTTCTTGGAGAAGATTGCGGCCATCCCCTGGAAACATGCTTCTACTTCAATGAGCTTGCTCTGGTTAAATTGGAAACGAAATACGCCCGTCAGATCGACGCCGACGAAGCCATCCATATCCTGCATGAATGCGAAAAGGCAGGTTTGGTCCATAACGTCAGCAATTGTGAAGGAAAGATCCAGACGCTGTGTAATTGCTGCCCATGTTCGTGCGCTGTGCTCAAGGGTGTGGTGCGTGGGCAGAAGAATGTTGGCGCACCTTCCCGTTATCATTCCATACTGGTAGAAGAAAAATGCACTCTCTGTAACAAGTGTGTTGAAGTTTGTCCGATGGGCGTTTTCTCTATTGCGGGCGAAAAATTGGTTTTGCAGGCCGACAGATGTATCGGCTGTGGACATTGCGTCAGCGTTTGCCCGGACGAGGCGCTCTATATGACAAAACGGGACAAATATCCAAAAATCTATTCAGATAACGATGCTCTGTTCCGGAAAATTAACGCCGAAGCCTTCGTAGGACTGGCGCTGAAGAAAATTTCCGGTAAATAATCTCAAAAAATCTGGTTTTTAATAAGTTGTTCCACTTCGGCGCGCTCCGGCGCCCCTTCCATGGGGCCCATCTTTGTAACAGCCAGGGCGCCGACAGCGTTTGCAAAACGCCCGGCGTTTTCCAAGTTCATCCCTTCAAGCAACGCGACGGTAAACCCGGCGCAAAAAGCGTCGCCTGCACCCGTCGGGTCCACTTCATCCACGCGAAAACCGGGTATTTGATAATCGCCTGTAGACTCGTAGATATGACAGCCTTTTTCTCCCTGCTTGAGCGCAACAATTTTACCCTGCGAAGCCCACAGGCGGCAACCTTCCTCATCGTTCTTCGCGCCAGTGAGCATGGCTGCCTCGTTGGCGCTGGGTAAGATCACATCGGCGCGTTCGATAACAGGCTGAACGAGTTCGCGTATCTCAGCAACAGTTAATATTTCCGGGCGAATGTTGGCGTCGAAGCTGAGGCGGGCGCTGATCGGCAGAGCTCTCATAGCGCAGAGACAGGCTTCTCTGGTTGAATCATTGATGGCGAGATTGCATCCGGTGAGATGGAGCCAACGGGCATGCCGAAAATATTCCGGTTGGATGTCATCTGGAGAGAGCTGCCCCGCGGCGGCATTGCGCCAATGAAAAATAAACTTGCGGCTTTTATCGGAAAAATAAGCAACGAACGCTACTCCGGTCGTATGACTTGTCAGCACTTTGCCGCACGAAAAATCTACCTGATCTCGGGTAAAACGATCGAGTAAACATTTACCGAAATCATCTGCGCCAATTGCGCCGATAAAACCAGCTTTTCGCCCCAGTCTGGCGACCGTGTCGATATATATAACCACATCGCCGCTGGGATAGGGCCCGCTGAAATCAGCAGCCTGATCCAGGGGCTGGTCGAGCGATTTGCGCATTACCTCGACCAGCATATTACCTATGGAGATGACTTCGGGGTAGTTCATTTTGAAAAACTCTGAAAATCTCAACGAGAATAATTCTAACCGCTTAAATATTTTCTGGCGTATAGGGCGCCAACACTTCGATATCGCCAACAAATTCGGGCAAATTTTTATGCCCCAGAAGCTGGCGCACTGCTTGCGATTCGCCGATGTGATACCAGTAATGATAAATCATCCGTTGAAGCATATCGCCAAGGCTGGCCGGCAACGGCTTTTCATTTACAACCAGATGACTTTGGAGTATTTCAACGGTCAATGTCTCCAGATACACATCAGCGGCTTGAGTGACTGTATGCCATGCCGCCCACATTTCATCAATGGCCGGCGTACTGGCGGGTTTGCGGTAACCTGCCAGTTCTTTTAATTGTGGGATGATGGATTTCCCTTGAGCGCGTTCGATCCAATAGGAATGTTCATGCCAGGCCAGATGCGCGACCATCCAGCCGATGCTGTTCATGGGCAGCAAACGTTTTGAGGCATCTTCTACCGAAACGTTTTCTAAAGCGCGCCGGAATTCGCTGCGCGAAAACCGGAGTTGGGTAACGAGGGGATGGGTCATCTGTTAACTCCTTTTTGGCTTATGATTTATGCTTGATTATACAGAAGCAATATCAGATATTGATTCGAGAAATGAGCAAATTTTTTTATTTTGCCTTTACTTTCTCTGATGACATTTTCGCTTATACTTTTTTTGCTTGAAGTATCTTTCTGCAATTTATTATTCGTATTTAACTTCAGGTAGCACTTGAAAGGAAGGTCATTAATGGTAAATGTTGATGCTAATAAACGCGATAAATCCCAAATACGTTTTATTAATTCATTACAGGCCAGATTGCTGGCGATTGTTCTTGCTTTAGCCCTGATTCCTTTGTTGATTCTGCAGGTATATACAATCACTACATCGGCCAATACCATGAATACCCAAATCACCGATAAGCTGAAATTGGTAACCAGCGACCAGGCAGAGTATATCACGACCTGGGCGAATGAGCGGATGTCGAATATCCAGGTAATAGCAGAAAACGAATCGGTGAAACAGTTTGATCCTGTTAAAGCGCAGGAATTGATCGATCAATACATGGCTCTCTATAAAGATACCTATGAAGGACTTTTGATAACCGATACAACCGGGGTAACCACGATTAACAATACGAGAAAAGTTATCGATTTATCGGACCGCCAGTATGTCAAAGATGTTTTGGCAACCGGCGAATCGGTTATATCGGATCCAATTGTATCGAGAGCAACTGGTGCAATTGACATTGCCGTTGCCGTGCCGATTAAGGTTTCCGGTAAGGTTGTTGGGGTGATGGCTTCCATGGTGCCTGTGACGTCGCTGGGGGAGCAGCTTGCGAAATTGAATTTGGGAAAATCTGGCGAAAGTTATATCGTTAATCGAGATGGATTGGTCATCACGCCGCTTAAACATGAAGAAGAGTTGAAAGCTGCCGGAGAGATCAAAGAGATTGCTCAACTGGAATACAAAGTAGATACTTATGCCGGCCAGCAGGTCATTGCCGGGAATAATGGGGCAGGCCAATATAAGAATTACATGGGAGAAGATGTTGTCGGGGCGTATGTCTGGATACCGACGCTGAAATGGGGTTTGATTGCTGAAGAAAATGAGAATGAAGCCTTTGCAGAAGTGACCCGAATGGTAACCGTCAATTCTATCGTTGGCGTTGTGGTTGCCCTGTTGTTAGTCCTCATTATCTTCTTTGTTTCTCAGGCAATCGTCAATCCGATTAAGCAGATGGTTAATGTTGCAGACGAACTGGCAGAAGGAAATATCCAGCAGCAAGTCCAGATGAATAAGTTAAGAAAAGATGAGGTAGCAGTTCTGGCGCAGTCTTTCCAGAAAATGATCTCATATCAGGCTAATATGGCCGAGGCAGCCGGGGAGATTGCTGACGGTAATTTGGATTTGCAGGTCGAAGTATTATCCGATCGGGATGTGATGGGAAATGCTTTCAAAACGATGATTGTCCGTCTGCGTGATGCTATCCAGCGCGTATCCGAAAACGCAGCGCACGTCAATGCCGCTTCAAGCGAAATGGCGCAGGCAGCTGCACAATCGGGAATGGCAACCAATCAGATTGCTACAACGATACAGCAAATTGCCCGCGGAACATCGCAGCAGGCTGATAGCGTCAATCATACTGCAATTGCAGTAGATCAACTCATGCAATTAATTTCACGAATTTCAAAGGGCGCTCAGGCGCAGGCTGATGCGGTGCGTGAGGCCAGCCAGATAACAGAGCAAATCAACAAGGCAATTCAGCAGGTCGCTGAGAATGCAGAAGCGGTGATGAAAGATTCACAGGAAGCGACCCGCCACGCGACAGAAGGCAGTGAAACGATCTCAGAAACCCTGAACGGGATGGAAACCATTCAACAGAAGGTTGAGCTTTCGGCTGAAAAGCTGCAGGATATGGGCAGCCGTTCGCAGCAAATCGGGGCGATCATTGAATTGATTGAAGATATCGCTTCACAGACCAATATGCTGGCGCTTAATGCAGCCATTGAAGCTGCCCGGGCCGGAGAGCATGGAAAGGGTTTTGCCGTAGTAGCTGATGAGGTACGCAAGCTGGCCGAGCGTTCGGCTGCTGCCACGAAAGAAATCAGTGAATTGATCAATGGCATTCAATTATCGGTAACAGAAGCAGTAGCCGCGATGAATGAAAGCGCCCTTGAAGTACAGACAGGCGTACAGCGAGCAACAGGCGCCGGAGAAACGCTGCAAAATATTCTTGTAGCCGCAGAAACGGTCAATGTGCAATCACAAAAAACTGCCGAAGCTGTTCAGATCATGACGAAGCTGGCAAATGATATGATTCAGGCAATGGATGCAGTTGCGGCCGTCGTATCAGAAAACACATCCGCGACCGAACAGATGACAGCCGTCTCGATGCAGGTATCCGAATCGGTTGAAAACATTGCCAGCGTCAGTGAAGAGAACAGCGCTGCTGTTGAAGAAGTTTCTGCTTCCACCGAGGAGATGAACGCTCAGGTTGAAGAAGTCACCGCCAGCGCCCAGTCGCTTTCAGAGATGGCTGCACAACTTGAGGCGGTTGTTAAACTGTTCAAGTTGTAGGCGTATTACTGAATCAGGATTTTTAACAAAAACCAGATGATATAACATTCATCTGGTTTTTGTTCTATGAGTAAGCGCTTATATTTGCTTAAGGGCCTTTTAACATTATTGCTTCATTGATTGCGAAAGCCGGCGGATAACTGACGAGGGGAAAAAACGGGATAAAAAAACCAGCAACTGATTGTAAAAGCCAGGAATAACAACGGTTTGTCCGCTCAATAAAGCGCGATAGCCAATTTGCGCCACTTTTTCTGCACTCATTCCAGATATTTTCTGTTCACCTGGCCTGATTGTACCGGCATGTTTATGAAAACCGGTGTGGCTAATGTCTGGACAGAGCGCCGTTATTTGAATATTGGTTTCTTTTAATTCCTGACTTAATGCTCTTGAAAAAGAAAGGATAAAAGCTTTGCTTGCTGCATAAATCGCCATCGTAGGAACAGGAGCAAAAGAGCAAGTTGACGCCACGTTTAATATTTTCCCATGCCCATATTCAAGCATGCCAGGGAGAAACAAACGTGTCAGACTAACCAGGCTGTTCATGTGCAATTGCATCATTTTCAGCGTGAGATCAAGGTCAGAATCCACGAACGATCCTGTAATACCAAAACCTGAGTTGTTGACCAGGATATCCAGCGTACGTCGTTCAGATTGAATTATGTCGAAAATTTTTTCCGGCGTTTTGGGATTGGATAAATCTTTTACCAGTATTTTTACATAAGCATGATGGTTTTTATTTAATTCTTCTGCAATCTGGGTTAACTTTTCTTCTCGTCGGGCGACAAGAAAAAGGTCGCATCCTTTACTGGCGAATACTTTACTTAATTCATATCCGATACAATTGGATGCGCCGGTAATGAGCACTGTTTTATTCATCAGACCCTCCACAATAAATCCGTTTGCTTGAGAATTTATTGAATGGTCAATATTTGTTTGTCTTCAGGTTCAATGGTAATTGAGGTCTATGCTTTTGCCGCGGCAGTTATGTTCAAAGTGCAGAGTTATAAACTGCAATTGAAACAAATATTTTCAGTATCATTGATCAACTGTTTTGTTATTAATTGTACATTCTCTTGTGAATAAATGCACTGCAACCCAATTCCGGCCCAGGGCAATCGCATCTTATATCTGACAACCATGCTGTTTGCCTGTTTTATCATTTAGAGTAAATCCGGATAACTCTCATACTCGGTTTTACTTGCTCTACAGAAGAAAATATAACCGATGATGCATCAATCATAAATTTTGCTGTCATCGCGAAGGAGCGCCCCTGCGGGATACGCTACGTTAAGCGACTGACATCGTACCCGAAGGGTAAGCAATCTCTTTCATGGGATAAGAGAGACTGCTTCGCCCTCAAAGAGGGCTCGCAGTGACAAAAACGGGTATTTTTTTACACCCGAATTCACGTTATTTAGATACGATTGCCCTAAAGGTTGAGAGAATATACAAACAGCAGCAATATTTTATGTATAATCTTAAATAATTCAAATTGCAACCTTGACAACAATCTCTGCGTTTGTCACTGCGAGAAGGGCGCTTTTTGCCCGAC
>CAZDAW010000070.1:0-18480 GCA_964503685.1 uncultured Anaerolineaceae bacterium
AAGCGGACCTGATAACCCAGGTCCGCTTAAAAAATAAACAAGTTTTGGCGACCTGGCAGTCATGGCAGCTACCGAGCGCTGCTTTAGACCCATAGTTTTGCGCCCCCGGTTTTCACCGGGTTTGCCTTTATCAATCTTGATTCGACTGAAAATGTGCTATTTATATTATAGTGAATATAAAATTTTTGTGAATAGGCTGGCGATGAATAATCGATTAAGAATCCGTAAAGGTGACATAAATGGTTAACACTCAGTATTCAGGCCGGTTGACGGATTTTTGCGCCCCTTTTTTAAACGCCGGTCGTATCCAGTGCCTTTCCTGAAAAGGAGGTAGATAACCCCTGATTCGGGAGGGAGGGGCCCTATCTGAATGACGGTTTAGCGCAGCTTCTGGTGAAAATCGGGTGAAAGCTCGCCGACAATGAAAGAACAATCGGGAGGCAATTTTATAACAGCTTGCTCAGCCTCTTGAACTGATCCGTTTTAGCCTGGCGGAGAATTTGAAACAGAATGGTTTGTACAGGAACGACAACCCCGCCTGCCTGGCGGATGGCTTCCAGCGCCAGTTTCCAGTGCTGTTTTTCCTGACTGCAAACGGCGTCAGCGGCGACGAATACGCATTTGCCGTGCTCGAGTAAATCGATGACCGTCTGATAGATGCAGATATGGGTTTCCATCCCGCAAAGAATAATGCAGTCAGCCCCGGTTTTTTCCAGCGCTTCGCAGAAAGCGGGTTCACCGCAGCAGCTAAAGGCGATTTTCTCAATCGGCGCAACGCCGGACAGGTTTGCTTTGATCTCCGGTATGGTTTGTCCCAGACCTTTGGGGTATTGCTCGGTGCACAGAATGGGAATATCGAACTCCTGCGCTGCTGCGATCAACAGCCGGGTGTTCTTCTCAACGTTTTGCCGGACGTTCTGCGGCATCACCGCAAACAACTTCTCCTGAATATCGATCACAACCAGGGCTGTATTTGCCGGCTCAATCCGAAAATGTTCCATTTTCTTCATTTTGACCCCCTCTTGGTTACTTACCGTTCGCTGATGGTTACTTTGGTCATTGCATCGCCCTGGCGGATGGCGTTTACAACGTCCTGTCCTTTGATCACTTTACCAAAGACAGTATGTTTCCCATTGAGGTGCGGCTGCGGTGAGTGGGTAATGAAGAACTGGCTGCCGTTGGTGTTGGGGCCGGCGTTTGCCATCGAGATTACCCCAGTTTCGTGCGTCAGGGGGTTGCCTTCCGTCTCGTCTTCGAACTTGTAACCGGGTCCGCCCATACCTGTTCCATATGGGTCGCCGCCCTGAATTACAAAGTTGCTGATAACACGGTGGAAAATTACGCCGTCGTAAAAACCTTCTTTAGAAAGGAAAACAAAATTGTTGACTGTTTTGGGAGCGTATTCGGGGTAAAGTTCCAGTTCGATTGTCCCCTTTTCTGTATCGATGGTCGCAACATAAATTTTTTGAACATCTATTTGCATTTCGGGTGCTTTTGGCCATTGTTTTGGCATATCAGACTTCCTTTCATTTTGAGTGGGTAAATGAATTTGATACTATAATGGTGGATATTTATCTGAAGCAATTCGGTTTCCATCATTCAGAGGAGGAGTAATGGTTTTTGAACGTCAGATGGGTAAGTATACCATCAGTACTGATAAATCGCGTTTGCAGGTTGATATCATTCAGGATTATCTGAGCAATCGATCTTATTGGGCGAAAGGGCGCCTTGTTGAGGTCACCCGCCGTTCTATCGATAATTCGTTGTGTTTCGGTATCTACGATGGAGAGAATCAGGTGGGTTTTGCCCGGGTCGTGACCGATTATGCTACCATGGCCTGGTTATGCGATGTGTTTGTGCTCGAATCGGCGCGCCGGCAGGGCTTGGGCAAGTGGCTGGTGGAATGCGTGGTCAACCATCCGGATATAAAATCCCTCAGGCGGATTTATCTGGGCACCGATGATGCGCATGAATTGTATCGGCGATATGGCGGTTTTGAGTTGCTGCCGCACCCGGAGCGTTTTATGATACTCGACCGGCAAGTCAGTCAATAATCTGCGCTGAATTTTTATTTGCACTATAATATTAATAATCCGGTTGTCGTTTTCAATAAATTATGAGAGAAAACATGAAACTGCAGGTAGATGCTGATACCCCTGGATTTTTTGTTTTATCAATGAATGATCTGCAGTTAAAATTCTATCAATAGCAATTTGATTTATTAGCGCTTATCGATGAGAGGAATATACTATGCCCGATTTATCTCGACAAGACGTAATCAAAATATTGGCCGTAACCGAGCATGCCCGCCTGGCCGGAGTCGATTTGTCTGGCCTCGATTTGAATGGATTGAATTTTTCCGGTGCAGATTTGATCCGCACAAATCTGAGCAAGGCAAACTTAAAGAACGCCTACTTTCGCGGGGCGCGGATGGAAGGCGTGAATCTCGATGATGCGAATTTGACTGGCGCCAGTTTGCGTGAAGTTAATTTAAAAGGGGCCAGTCTGCGCCGGGCGAACCTGACAGCAGCAATCCTGACCGACGCCAACCTTTATGAGGCTGATCTTCAGGAGGCCATACTGGAACAGGCCAAGGATTTAAAACGTTAATTTTTTCGGGCAGCGTGGTGTTTGACCACTTCGATCACGTCAGGAAAATCGATACCCAGGCGTTTTAACGTTTCAATTGTTGGAACGCCGTCGCTATCCCAGCCGCGGCGTTTGTAAACTGCATCCACCAATTGGTTATACTGGTCTTCGCGGTACTGTCGCAGACGGGTAAGCTTTTCTTTGATGGATAGGTCGGCAGGGTCTATGTTGAGCAATTCTTTGAGTTGTTTGTCGTAGCGTTCGGCGCGTGATTCATATTCCGCTTCGGTTGCCGGCCCGACGGCCCGGTAAGGGGGATAATCCCATTCTCGCGTGCCATAACCCATGCGCAGATTGAAGACGCGCTGGAATTGATAAACCCGTTCTGATTGCAGCATGAGATCATCGATGGTTGTCGGTTGACCAGTGACGCCTTCGTGCAGCCAGCAATAATTTTCAACGTGCTCGGGGACTTTTGCGGGTTCACTGGCCGTTTTATTACTTGTAGGGATGATGTCATTCCAGGGCAGTTTGCACAACCCGTGTAAACTGAACCAGGTGCGCCAAATAGGGAAGTAATGCAACGCTTCGGCTTTGGCTTCAAACGTGGGTAATTGTTTGTGCACCATATCCATAAAGATCAGCCAGGCTTCGTCGTGTTGCGGGCCTTTTGAAGCCAGGGCGTATCCGCCTTGCTGCGCCAGCGATTCTTTGGCCATATACTCAGAGATCTCCAGCCCTTTGACTTCCATGGCGATATCTTGCAGGAATTGTGGATCGGCGCCGTATTGTTCGACAAAGAATTTCTTCATCGCCCGCGTTCCCTGCCCGATCGTCATTCCGAATCCTTCGCCGCGCCCCATCTGGTGGATGATTTCAAGCACAGAATCAGCGTTGCCCCAGGTAAGGTCAAGCCCGCCTGTTCTCTGTTTATTTAAAATGCCGCACTCGTAACATTCCATGGCAAAGGCAAATGAATTACCCAGAGAAATTGTATCGATGCCGTAGGTGTCGGCGTAAAAATTGATCTCGAGGATATCTTGCGGATCGAAAATGCACAGGTTGGAACCCAACCCGCCGAGGGTCTCGTATTCAGGGCCATCAACCAGGACGGCCTCCCCCTTGTAGGGGCCTGTGCGCAGATGGTAATGGGGAACCGAATGGGCGCAGGATAACTGGCAGCCGTACCAGCAACCATCGGGGTTGGTGGTGTCGAATGTGTCCTTCCACAACTTACCCCCGATCTTTGCCGCGTCGGCGTGAGCGCCGTAGCGAAAATTTTGCACCGGCAGAAGATCGAATTTGTCCATGATATCGACCAGGTAAGGTGTGCCTGTATGGCGCATGTCATTTTGAATCGGGTCGAAATCAGCAATTTCCTTGTTGATACGCTGCCCGGCCTTGCGAATCAACGCCATATCGGCCACGCCGTTAGAGTTTGGACTTATATGACTGAAGTGAACGACAATGGCCTTGATGCGTTTATCGCGCAGCACACGCCCTGAACCGCCGCGGGCAGCCTGCTTGATGCGGATTTCTTTGCGGCGCACATCGTAATAGCTGATGTTCAAACCACACATGGGAATATGATCGGCAGCCCGACCGGCGGATATGACCGATATGCCCTTGTAATCTTCTTCGCTGTCTGCATACATCCTGGTCAATTCCCGGTTAAGGATATGCGTATCGATAGCTTCGAGGGGCGCCTCTTCAATAGTCACTCGCCCGGTGTTGCCGTCGATCAGAATGATTACGTCTTTCTCTGCTTTACCTTGAATCTCCAGCGCATCCCACCCGGAAAATTTTAAATAAGGGCCAAAATGGCCGCCCCCGTTGCTGTCCATCACCGAATGGGTGAGCGGCGAAATGGTAACGACGGTGCATTTGCCCGACCCGGGATACGCTGTCAGGCCGCCGATGGGGCCGCCGGCAATGACGAGCTCATTTTCCGGGTCGTTCCACCGGGTGTTATCTTTGATGCCGTTCCATAGAAGCCACAGGTCGAATCCTCTGCCGCCTGTGAATAGCGTTTTCATTTGCTCGGTAACCGGTTTCTCGCTAATCTCGTTATTCGATAGATTGATATACAAGGTGCGGTTAGCATACCCGCGATTTACAGGGCGAAGCTGGTAATGAAATTCTGCTAATTGTTTATGGGCAGATCGAAGCTCGACCGTAGATAATTCGCCTGGCATTATTCCTCCATTTTTATATTTAGAGTAATAGGTTTGAATAGATTTAATATATATTAAAACGAACAGGACGGCAAGATTAGATTATCCACTGATGCTTTCCACATGAAGAGCGGGTTCGGCAATTCGAGTCAGGTTATTGAGCCATTTGCCCGAGAAGAGCCGCCAGAGTCCGAGGCCAAATTTGACGAATTCTTCGGCCATGACCATCAAATAAACCCAATAGACAGGCAAATGAAGGAGGAATGCGCCGATGAAGGCCATTGGCACGCCAACCACCCAAACCCCGCCGGCGTCCATCAGCAGGCAAAAGCGGGTATCGCCGCCGCTTCTGAAGACGCCGATAATCATGACCAGGTTGGATACCCGCACCCAGATGGTCAGCGCCAGGATGGTCAACAGGGAGTAAGTATAATCGTGGGTCGTTTCTGAGAAATTATAGAAGGAGAGGACGGTATTTCTCGTTAATAAAACCACAATGCTGGTGGCGGCAGCGATGATGACGCATAGTAATAATGAATAACGCGCATAGGACATGGCTTTCTTCTCTTCGCTGGCGCCAATGCGGTTACCGACGATGACCCCTGTGGCATCCGTGATCCCCAGAAAGATGACAAAAACCAGGTTGTCGATGGATACGTTGACCTCATAAGCCGCTATTGATTCGGTGCTGATCCGGGCGTAAGCAAGGCTGTAAAGGCTGACGCCGACAGACCACATAATTTCATTGAAAATGACCGGCGAGACCGTTTTTAAAACTTCTTTGAAGAATTTGTTTGAGAAACTTCGCATTTGCTTGAGGGATGCTGCAGCGGGGGTTTTTCCAGCGTAAACGATGCAGAGTAAAGCGATGCATTCGACCACACGGGCGATGACGGTTGCATAAGCTGCGCCGGCCAGGTTCAATGCAGGAAAGCCGAAATTCCCAAAAATTAGCGCATAATTCAGCAGGGTTTTCAAGGATAGCGCGGCGCTGGTGACAAGCATGGGCAATTTGACATTTTCGGTGCTGCGCAGCGTTGCCGAGTAGGTGACCGTAATTGCATAGAAAATATAGCTCCATCCGGCAATAAACAGGTAATCGCTTCCCAAATGGATCACTTGCGGGTCGCGAGAGAATATCCCGATGGCGATATGCGGAAATCCGATGATGGCGACTGTAAATATCCCTCCAATGATCAACGCCAGAATCAGGCCAATCCCCTGCACTTTGCGGATCGAATCGATATCTCGCTTGCCCCAAAATTGAGCGGTGAAGATAGCTGCCCCGCTGCCAACGCCAAACAGGATGACCAACAAGATAAAGAATATTTGGTTTGAGAGGCCAACTGCAGCGATCGATGCTTCACCCAATTGCCCGATCATGATCACATCCACGAAGTTCATCACGGCTGATATGGCGTATTGGACGATGAGCGGAAGGGCAATTTTTAACAGCGTCTTAAAATACAGTTTATCCTGGAACATAGCTGCACGTATTATACCCCGGAAAGAATCTGGGGCATGGCCGTTTACTTCACCGGTTTACGTGTTAAAATGGGAATTGTTTTTTGTCGATTCTGAATCTGCCGGACTGGTTTTGCCTGCTCATGAACAAAAATCTGCCTGAAATCAACCTTTTAACATCGCCCGACTGGCGCGATTACGAATTGCTCGACAGCGGTGATGGCCTCAAGCTGGAGCGTTTTGGCGCATATACATTTATTCGACCTGAGGCTCAGGCGATCTGGAAGCCGGCGCTGCCTGAAAAACGCTGGAAGGCTGCCGATGGCGTGTTCGAGGCCGCTGCAGAAGAAAGCGGCGGTCATTGGCAGTTTAATAATAAGGTTGAGCCCCGTTGGGGAATGACTTATAAGGCGCTGAAGTTTTGGGCAGGGGCGTCTTCTTCCCGGCACATGGGTGTTTTCCCGGAGCAGGCAACGCACTGGGACTGGGTGGGTGAAAAAATTCGCAGCGCCTGCCAGCCGGTGAAGGCGCTTAATCTTTTCGGTTATACCGGCATGGCCACCCTCGCCGCGGCCGCAGCGGGGGCAAAGGTGACTCATGTGGATGCTTCGAAAAAAGTGGTCGCCTGGGCGCGCGAGAACCAGGCGCTTTCCGGGCTGGCGGAATGCCCTGTTCGTTGGATTGTGGATGATGCGCTCAAGTTTGTCGAACGCGAAGCGCGGCGGGAGTCTTTCTACGATGGTTTGATTCTGGATCCGCCAAAATTCGGCCGCGGCCCTAAAGGGGAGGTATGGGAGTTCTACAAATTGATCCCGGCGTTAATGCAGGCCTGCCGGAAGGTGCTCAGTCCGTCCCCCCTCTTCATCGTGTTGACGGCCTATGCAATCCGCACTTCGGCGTTGAGTCTGTATTATGCGGCGGAAGAAATGATGTCTGGTTTTAAAGGCAAGCTTACCTGCGGTGAACTGGTTACCATTGACAAGAGCGCCGGGCGCGCCATCTCTCACGCCATTTATACACGCTGGTCGGCGGGGTGAAGCTGGTTCTGAAGTGATCCGTCACATGACCAGAGGTCAGATGGATTTTAGAACGTATGTTTTGCTTGCTGGTCGAGTTTTGTGTATAATAAGTTTCACGCCGGTCAATCTTGACCGGTAAATCATATCGAAAAATTGAATTCCAAATCGATGTTAACTATACAGGAGAAAGCGATCATGAAATCGATCATGAATCCACAAATATTGGCGCTCATAACCGCTATGGCCTGGGGAATTGGGGGATATTTCGAAAAAAAAGGATTGCATCTGGGTAATCTCTCTCCGCAGGTAGGCATCACCATTCGAACTGCTGTGGCGCTCATCGTGCTGGCGCTGGCCAGTTATCCTCAGTTAAAAACCATTCCGCAGGCTGGGATGAAATCGTTGGTGATGATGATCATTGGCGGGGGAATTGTTGCCGGTTCAGTCGGGATGTTGTGTTATTACGCGGCGATTAAAGGCGCTCCCTTAACGCGGGTCATGCCGATCGCATTCACATCGCCGCTTTTTGGCGCATTGATGGGCGTTACTCTGGGAGGCGAGCCGCTGACGCTTAAAGCAGGTTTGGGGATGGCGATGACTGTGGGGGGCATTATCCTGATCACAGTGGGGTAGAGAGACAGCCTCTCCAGATGAAACAGGGGAGGGAGAATCAAATGAATACAATTGAAAACAACCGGGACGTTTTCCCGGAAAAATCCGCTCGCGGCTGTGGGCCGCTCGGGTTTGTGAGTTTGCTTGTTCTATCCTGTTTGTTGCTGACGGCATTGGCGCCGGTGATCGCCGGCAGATTGTTGATCATTTCTGACCGGCTTGAAACGGCGGACGCGATTGCGATATTGAGCGGTGGAACGGATAGCGCGCGCCTGAAGTACGCGGCGCGTCTGTACACCGATCAAAAGGCCGATTGGGTGATCATCACCGATACAGGGCTGGAATTACCGGATGGCAGTTTCACTGTGCGCGATCATGTTGTTTCTCGCATGGGCAGGTTTGGCGTGCCATCTGAAAATATCCTGACGGCAGAAGGCAACGTGGATAGCACCGTCGAAGAAGCGATTTCGATCAGGAATTTGGTTCAACAACATGGCATGCAATCCCTGATCGTCGTCACCGATCCTTACCACACTTTGCGGGCGCGTTTCATCTTTCGCTATATCTTCCGCGGCTCAGGAATCAAGGTGATGGTTTGCCCTGTGGCTGAGTCGTGGTATAAACCTTATACTTGGTGGAGGACCGAAAAAGGCAGGGACGTAACGGTGAACGAATATATCAAACTGATCGGATATTTTCTGGGAATAGGACGGTGACCTGGTGGATTGCCTTACCTGATATGTAAGGTGGAAGGGGTTGATTGCAGGTTAAAAACAACAGAGCCGTTGCACTCAACGGCTCTGTTCGGTTTTAGTTACTCAACTTTAGCCTTGTGGGACTACGTTGGCAGCCTGCAGACCTTTGGGACCCTCTTCAATAGAGAATTCCACCGTCTGCCCTTCTTTCAGACGACGGTATCCGTCCATCTGGATGGCGGAAAAGTGGACGAAAACATCCTCACCGTTATCACGGCCAATAAAACCATAGCCTTTGGTGGCATTAAACCACTTTACGGTCCCAATAAAACGTTCAGCCATATCGATCTCCATCTTCCTTTTCTAAAGAGAATTAAATATTTTGCAATCCCGCCATCCACTAACCATTTATAGAGATGACTTTCCTGCTTTCAGGAACTTAATGTATCATGTCTTACAACCACTGTCAAGGAGAGTGATTGTGATTTAATATTTTGTTGACATGATCGTTCAAGGATGATAGGATGAACACAAATGTAAAAAGTTGGGCGGCTTCCCATTCATTGTTTGATGGTTTTGCTGGAAATCCGTTCAGGTATTGGTGAATGAAACGATTTTTACCCACCCTGAAAATCATTCTGGTTCTTTTGTTGCTCTTCATGCCGGAGACCGGACCCAAGCCGCGTGAGGTGGAGCGGTTACGCTCAGAGAGCCAACAGCAGATCGAAAAGGGAAATTACCTGGCGGCGTCGGATTTGTTGAGCCAGGCGGCTGAATGTGTTCCCTGGCGCAATGATTTGTGGGAGCAGGCAGGCATCTACGCTGTCAAGGGACAGGATTATCAATCTGCAATCTCTCTCCTCGCCCCGCTTTCAGACAAGGGCGCGCTGTCGGCGCCTGCGCAAGAAGCGCTGACTGAGGCGTATGAACAGACGGGCGATGTATCGGCTGCCATCGAATTGTTGGAAAAATCCCTTGAAATGGACGGCTCAAACCCTGCCGTGAATCGCCGGCTCAGCAAGCTGTACCGCCGTCAGAAAGATTATGAAAACGCGGCAAAGAGCCTTCAATTATTGGCAGAAGCCGGTATGGCTGAAGCTGTTGATTACTATGATCTGGGGATTCTCTTGTTAGTAATCCGGCCTGAACAAGGATCGCAATATCTTGATACGGTGATCAGACTCGCGCCTGACCGGGCGGTACAGGTCAGCGAATTGAACAATAAAATTGCCCTTGCCTTGAATGAACCAGACCCGGCGCGCAAATTGCTGGCAATCGGGCGAATTCTGGGCGCGCTGGACGAATGGGAGCTGGCGGCAGAAGCCTTCGGGCAGGCTGTTCAGATTGATGCGAATCTGGCTGAAGGCTGGGCGTTTCTCGGCGAGGCAAAACAGCAAATGGGGCAGGAAGGTGCGGCGGAAATTGAGCGCGCTCTGAAATTAAACCCGCAATCGACCCTGGCGTTGGCCGTACAGGCTTTATACTGGCAGCGCCAGGGTCATCCGGAACTAGCCCTGGTGGCTCTGACCCGGGCGGCTGAATTGGAACCGGCGAACCCTGCCTGGCAGGCGGCGTTGGGCAATACGGCGGCGTTGATGGCGGATTTACCCCTGGCGCTGGATTATTTTCAGGCTGCTGTTCGTATGGAACCGAAAAACCCGCTTTATTGGCGCGCCCTTGGAGATTTTTGCGTGCGCTATAATATTCATCTGGAAGACGCCGGCCTGCCTGCGGCCCGCCAGGCGTATCTGCTGGCGCCGGATGACCCTAAAACGCTGGATTTGTTGGGGGCGGTTTATATGGGTTTGGAAGACCTGGACAGCGCCGAACGCTTCTTTCTGCGCACTTTACAGGGAGACCCGGCGCTCGTTTCGGCGCGGCTGCACCTGGGTCAGTTATATATCCAGAAAGGGGATGCCGGTAAAGCAGAGCCTTATCTGAAATGGGTGGTAAGCCATGCAGGAGGGACGCTACCTGCTGAGGTTGCGCAGCGATTGCTGGAACAGTATTTTGATTCGCCCGGCTCGTAGCTATGTTAGAATTATTGCCAATGAAAACGGGTTGGATTAAATCAATCAGATTTCTTTTTCCCCTTTCTATGTTGATCTGGCTACTTTCTGCCTGTCAGATGGTTGACCCTGCTTTATTGGCCGATTTGGCAGGGACAAAGGAATTATTCAATGATGATTTCTCTGACCCATCCAGCGGTTGGAACCGGACGCAGACGCCAGATTTGATTTCGGATTATACGATGGGCGTCTATCGCATCATTGTCAACCAGCCAGAGATGAATGTTCTGGCAAAGCCGGGGCTGATGTTTTCTGATGTACACATCGAAGTTGATACCGGCAAGTATTCAGGTGCAGATGATAATCTTTTCGGTGTTGCTTGCCGGGTGAATAAGAATAGCGAATACTATACTTTCCTGGTCAGCAGCGATGGCTATTATGGGATCGGAAAGATGAAGCACGGTGAACATACCTTGCTTGGGTCAACGATGATGGAATACTCTGACGCGATCAACAAAGGACAGGCGCCGAATCGCCTGGCGGTGGATTGCGTGGGCGGCAATCTGGCCTTATCGGTCAATGGCCAGTTGTTAAAATTCGTGCAGGATGCTGAATGGGCATCGGGCGATGTCGGCCTGATTGTGGGGGTGTTTGAGACTGCTGGAGCGGATATCATCTTCGATAATTTTAGCGTTACGAAACCGTGAGTAATCAATGAATGTTTATCTGGATACCATTGGCTGCCGATTGAACCAGGCCGAAATTGAAATTTATGCCAATCAGTTCCGCGCTGCGGGGCACGTGATTGTCGGCCAACCGGCCGGCGCGGACCTGGCGGTAATCAACACCTGCGCGGTGACTCTGGAAGCAGCCTCCGATTCACGCCAGAAGATTCGCCAAATGGTGCGCGCTGGCGTCAGGCAGGTGATTGCGACCGGCTGCTGGGCCACCCTGGAAGAAACCGCTGCCCGTTTAATGGACGGCGTCACTGGCGTTGTCCCCAATGATTTGAAGGATCACCTGGTAACCGATTTTTTGGGATTGCCGGCAGGAACGCTTGAGATTGAGACCCTGGCGCGCTCGCCTCTGCCCGGCGGACGGATGCGGACGCGGGCGTTTATCAAGGTTCAGGATGGCTGCGACAATCGCTGCGCTTTTTGTGTTACCACCCTGGCGCGAGGCAAATCGCATAGCCGAGCGATAGAGCAGGTGATGGCTGATATCCATCTGGCGCAGTGCGGCGGCGCACGCGAGATTGTGCTAACCGGGGTGCATCTCGGTTCATGGGGACATGATTTTACCCCGCCCCTTCACTTGGCTGATCTGGTGAGAACCATTTTGCAAGAAGGGAAACCGGAACGCCTGCGTCTGTCTTCGCTTGAACCCTGGGATCTGGATGAAAACTTCTTCTCGTTGTGGCAAGACAGGCGCCTGTGCCGACATCTGCATCTGCCCCTTCAATCGGGGTGCGCAGCGACTTTAAAACGCATGGCGCGCAAAACTACACCGCAAGGTTATGCCGCTTTGCTCGAACAAGCGCGGCGCTTCATCCCAGATGTTGCAATCACCACGGATGTGATGGTCGGCTTTCCAGGCGAGAATGAAGCAGAATTTAACGAAAGCCTGGAATTTGTGCGCAACATGCACTTTGCCGCCGGCCATGTGTTTTCCTACTCGCCTCGTCCAGGCACCCTGGCGGAACGTTTACCTGATCCTGTCTCTTCTCAAGTGAAGAAGCAGCGCAGCGCATGGATGCGCTTGGTTCTGCAAGCTGCTTCCATCGATTACCGGCGCCGATTTATCGGACAGCAAATGCCTGTGCTATGGGAAGCCGCCGATGACAGCAGCGACGCCGGCTGGCAGATGAGCGGGCTGACCGATAATTACTTGCGGGTGAATACCCTGGCGCAGCGTGACCTGTGGAATCAGATAACACCCGTTACCCTGACGGCCCTGAATAAGGACGGCTTAACCGGTGTTTTGAACATTCCCTGAAAAATACTATAATCATTATGCAAACAGAATATAACCTTTGATAAGGAGGCAATAAATGACCGCGCAGATCATAGATGGAAAGGCGATTGCTGCTGAAATTCGCGCTCAGGTGACGAATGAGACGGCTGAATGGGTAAAATCGGGAAAACCCGCCCCTGGCCTGGCAACTGTTCTGGTTGGGGATAATCCAGCCTCGCAGTCGTATGTCAGATCAAAGCAGAAGGCGTGCAACGAAGCAGGAATACAATCCTTCGGTTACGAATTGCCGGCGACAGCGACCCAGAAAGAAGTCGAAGACCTCGTCAAACGTCTGGATGATGATCCACGTGTCAACGGTATTCTGGTACAGCTTCCGCTGCCCAAAGGACTGGATGAAGAAAGTGTATTGAAAACAATCAGTCTTGAAAAGGATGTGGACGGCTTTCACCCGATGAACATCGGCCGCCTGGCGCAAAAAGGGCGTGAACCGCTCTTCGTTCCCTGCACACCCCTGGGAGTGATGGTGATGCTGGAAAGGGTGGGGGTGAACCTGGATGGCGCCAATGCCGTTGTTCTGGGTCGTTCGAATATTGTCGGTATGCCGGTTGCCCTGCTGCTGGTGCGCGCCAACGCCACCATGACGATCTGCCATTCGCGCACAAAAGACCTGCCTTCTGTTGTCCGTCAGGCGGATGTGCTGGTTGCGGCGGTAGGTAAAACCGAAATGGTGCGCGGCGACTGGGTCAAACCTGGCGCCGTGGTCATTGATGTGGGGATTAACCGGATTGCAGATCCCAGCTCTCCAAAGGGCTCGCGCCTGGTCGGTGATGTTGCTTTCGATGAGGTGAAGGAAGTCGCTTCATGGATTACCCCCGTGCCGGGCGGCGTAGGCCCAATGACGATTGCCATGTTGCTCAGCAATACTTTGCGAGCGGCAAAAATGACAGGATAGTGACAAAAGTCATGTTGTCCGACAATTGACAAACGCCTGAAATTCCATTAAACTGGTTGTTAGACATCTAGATGGCCTGACCGTCATCATTTGATTGGCCTGATATCCGGAAGATTGACATAATGACTACGCTTCTTGTCCGAAATGCAACTGTATTGGTTACGATGGATGACCAGCGCCGTGAGATTCCTGATGGCGGTATGTTTATCCGAGATGGATTTATCGAGCAGGTGGGTAATACTCAGGATTTGCCAATCCAAGCAGATGTGACCCTTGATTTATCGGGTCACATTTTACTTCCCGGTCTGATCAATACCCACCATCATTTTTACCAGACGTTAACCCGTGCGGTTCCGGCCGCTCAAAACGCCAACCTGTTTAACTGGTTGACGACCTTATACCCCATCTGGGCGCGGATGACCCCGGAGGATATTTTCATCTCCACTCAGACAGCTCTGGCTGAACTGGCGCTTTCGGGCTGCACCACGGCTTCCGATCATCTTTACCTTTTCCCGAATGGCTCGAAATTGGATGATGAAATTGAAGGGGCGCGGCAGGTTGGTTTGCGCCTGCAAGCGTCACGTGGTTCGATGAGTTTGGGCCAAAGTCAGGGCGGTTTGCCCCCCGATAGCGTGGTCGATAGTGAAGAGGCCATTCTGAAAGACAGCCAGCGTCTGATCCAACGGTATCATGAGGCAAAACCTGGCGCTATGGTGCAAATTGTGCTGGCGCCCTGTTCACCGTTCAGTGTTACCGGCGAGTTAATGCGCCAGAGCGCTGCGCTGGCGCGCCAGTATGGCATTCACCTTCATACCCATCTGGCTGAAACCCAGGACGAAGAAGCCTTTTGCTTGCAGAAATTTGGCTACCGCCCGGTAGCTTATATGCAGCATGTCGATTGGGTAGGAGAAGACGTCTGGTTTGCCCACTCGGTGCATGTTAATCGTGAAGAAATCAGTGTTTATGCCCGAACAGGTTGCGGTGTTGCGCATTGTCCAAGTTCCAATATGCGCCTGGGGTCTGGAATCGCGCCGATCCTGGATTATTTGCAGGCAGGCGTAAAAGTCGGTCTGGGCGTTGATGGCTCGGCCAGCAACGATGGTTCTCATATGCTTGCTGAAGCTCGCCAGGCGATGCTGCTGGCGCGTTTACGCGCGGGTTTGGAAGGCGCTTCGCTTTCGCAGGAGGGCGCGCCGGCATTGATGACTGCCCGCCAGTCGCTCGAACTGGCCACGCGGGGCGGCGCCGCTGTATTAGGACGCACGGATATCGGTTCGCTTGAAGCGGGCAAATGCGCTGATTTCATTGCTATTAATCTGAACCGCCTTGAATATTCGGGCGCTTTGCACGACCCTGTGGCGGCGGTCCTGTTCTGCTCCCCATTGAATGTGGACTATACTGTGGTTGGCGGTAAGTTTATCGTAAAAGAGGGACAATTATTAACACTGGACCTGCCGCGTCATATCGAAAAACACAATCTTGCAGCTCGACGGTTGCTTCAATAACTCTATGCTTTTCTTCATAGCATTGAAACGGGTGTCGAATGGAATCTGATCATATCCACAGGCGCGATGCGATAATCATTGCCCTGGCGGTGATTATCTTTTTGGCGGTAATTTTCAGGGCGGCGTATATTTGCGATGACGCTTATATCACCTTTCGCACGGTTGAAAATTTTCTTCATGGTTACGGCCTGACCTATAACGTGGGCGACCGGGTGCAGTCATTTACCCACCCTTTGTGGATGTTCCTGATCTCCGCGGTTTATTTTGTCATCAACGGCCTGTTGCGCCTTTCGTTTCTCAATCAACTCTACTATATAGCCATTGGATTAAACCTGGTGTGCTCGCTGGCCACAATCCTGATTTTTGCATTTGGTGTGGTAAAAGATCAATGGGCGGCAATCTGCGGGGTGATATTGCTGGCTTTATCGAAAGCCTTTACAGATTATTCGACTTCCGGTCTGGAAAATGCCCTTACCCACCTGCTGCTGGTTGTTTTCTGTTATCTCTATCAGCGCGGGCGGAATAGCGATGCAGCCCCGGATGTGAAAAGCCTGTTCTGGTTGACGCTGATCGCCGCCTTTGGTTTTCTGAACCGTATGGACACTCTGCTGCTATATCTGCCAGTGTTGATCGTTGCCTTCGTTAAAGCCTTCAAAATAGTGAAATGGAAGGCCATTCGAACGATATTGTTAGGGGCGCTGCCTGCTCTGGCCTGGCTGGTCTTTTCGGTGATCTATTACGGTTTCCCCTTTCCAAATACCTATTACGCCAAATTGACCACTGGCATCTCTGCTGAACTTCTCATTCGCCAGGGCGTCCTTTATTTCATTAACTCACTTCAGGTGGACCCGCTGACCCTGGTGGTGATTACTCTGGCGCTGGTTGTTCCTTTTATTTTGAAACGTTCCCAGGCAATCCCTTTGCTCGTCGGCGTGGTCTTATATCTGTTGTATGTGGTCAAGATCGGCGGCGATTTTATGAGCGGGCGTTTTTTTGCTGCGCCGTTTTTATTGGCCGTCATTTACCTGGCTTGCGTGGTTCAATCAGAGCAGAATAAGGTCTGGGCTGCTGTTCTGGCGGCGGCCCTGTTGCTTAGCCTTGGCGCTCCGGCTTCTCCGCTCTGGGGCAATGGTTACATCGGGCAGGCGGAATCGCTCAAAGAATTTGTCAGTAAATCGGGCATTGCCGATGAACGGGCGTTCTATTTCAAAGAAACCGGCCTGGTGAATGCTGCGCGTAATGTCCAATTCCCTGATTCTCTTTATGCCGGGCGTAAATGGATCAAAACCTCCAGTGGTGTCGCTCTGTTGCAGCGCCTTGGTTTTGAAGGTTATGCCGCCGGTCCGAACGCGCACGTCCTCGAAGCCTGGGCGCTGGCAGACCCCTTACTGGCGCACCTGCCGGTTGCTGATCCGGTGGGCTGGCGCATCGGCCATTTTGCCCGCACCATTCCTGATGGCTACATCGAGACGCTTGAAACGGGCAAGAATCAAATTCTCAATCCAGATCTGGCTGCCTACTATGATAGGCTCGCCCTGGTTGTGAAAGGCGATATCTTTGCTCCTGGCCGGTTTGCAGAAATCTTGCGCCTGAATACCGGTTATTACAACGATTTGATTCAGAAATATCATCTGACTGAGGCGGTTATTCAGTGATAACAGACTGGAATCAGATTCTCAATGCACGGGTTGAATGCGCCATGCGCCGCCGTCTGGCTAATTGGGTCATCCATATTTAAAATCAAAACAGATCGGATACTGTAATATGTTAGAAAATCAACCCACCTATCAACGTCTCCATACTGAATTGAGTTCATTAATATCTTCTGCTCAACCCGGGCAACGTTTACCCTCAGAGCCTTTTCTGGCGAAACAACTGGGGGTTTCGCGGGCCACGTTGCGTGAGGCAATGCGAGCATTTGAAGCGCAGGGTTTGATCCGCAGAAAACAGGGTTTGGGCACATTTGTCGTTGGCGGCATCCCGGTGATTGAGACAGGGCTTGAGGTGCTGGAAAGTATTGAAACCGTAGCGCAGCGAATTCACCTCGATGTTTCGATGGGCGCTTTACAGGTTAAACCGTTTCTTGCCGATAGAGAACAGGCCGACCGATTTGGAATACTCGAAAAAGAGCCGCTGGTAAAAATTTCCCGCGTGATTCGGGCTGAAAATCGCTCCGTTGCTTATCTTGTTGATGTGGTCCCCCAGGGGATTTTAAATCCATCTGACCTGAACGAGAACTTCAGCGGGTCAGTGCTGGACTTTTTGTTGAATCGCGGCAACCCGCCCCTGTTGAATTCGCGGACGGAAATCAATGCTGTTGCGGCTTCCCACGAAGTGGCAAAGGCGCTTGAAATTCAACGCGGTGATGTCCTGTTGTGTTTTGTTGCCTACCTCTATTCAACCAGCGGTCAGGTTGTCGATCACTCTTACAGTTATTTTCTACCGGGTTATTTTCATTTTCATGTCGTTCGCAGCGTTGGGGGATTACGCCCGGCATCCTATACGTCTATTGAAAATGAAAGGAGGTCGTAGGTTAATCCCCAGAGATCGAAAGACAGAGATAGCAATAAAAAATTGTTTGATATATCAATTTTACGGAGGTAAATCATGCGTAGCTTTTTAGGAAGAGACATTCTCTCTTTGAAGGAATTTGAGCGGGAAGAATTTTTCCGTGTATTTCAGGTTGCCAGAGACCTCGAACCGATCGCCCGTGACCGACGGAACTGTGACATGCTGCGTGAAAAGACGCTGGTGACCGCCTTTTATCAGCCCAGCACTCGCACCCGTTTGGCGCACGAAGCTGCCATGCACCGCCTGGGCGGCCATGTTACCGGTTTCTCTGATGCCAAGATGACTCGCGCCGGCGACTGGTATCAAGAATCGATCAAGGACACCGTCAAAATGCTCGAATATTACGGCGACGTGATCGTCATGCGCCATTTCCAGCAGGGCGCGCCGCACGAAGCCGCCAAATGGGCCTCAGTGCCGATCATCAACGGCGGCGATGGCTGGGGTGAACACCCAACCCAGATACTCACCGATCTTTACACTGTTCTGCAAGAAAAAGGCCGCATCGATGGCCTGAGATGGCTGGCAGTTGGCGATATGCGCATGCGCACTATGCACTCCCTGGGTTATGCGCTCACCCAGTTTGATTGCCCGATTACCTTTGTGTCGCCCCCAGATATGTCCCTCACCCCTGAATTCAAGGCGGAACTAAAACAATACAGCCTCGATTTCAGGGAAGCCGAGCATGTAGAACAGGCAATTGCCGATGCCGATGTTATCCTTGTTGAGCCGGTGGTTCAACCAGATTACACCAAATCACGCCAGGAAGCCGGCGAACATGGCCTGACTCCTGATAATTACAAGATCACCCGTGAATTGTTGGGGAAGAAGGCCAAGAGCGACGCCATATTGCTCCATTCACTGCCGCGCATGGATGAGATTCCCCCCGATGTTGATATCACCCGCTGGTCGCGCTACT
>CAZDAW010000071.1:0-18332 GCA_964503685.1 uncultured Anaerolineaceae bacterium
AATTTAAATACCCACCCCAGCATTTTATTGACTGCAGCCAGGAAGGTATTGAGATCCATGATCGGTTTAACCAGCTTATTGGCTATATTTTTGATCCGGATGCCAAGGAATTCTACATAATTTTGTAACAGACGGGCGTAAGGCGGGATGACATGCAGCAGACGGGCCAGGCCGTAAGCCAGTAATACCAGGAGCGCTAACCCAACGACTCCAATAAGCAGCAGGGGAATTGCCATGAAGACAATCGAGATGCTGGACCAGCGGCTGGCAATGGCATTGTCGCCTGGCGCGCTGACCAGTATCGCCAGGGCTGCGACGATGATGATGGTTACGGCCAGCGGTAATGTGATCTGCCAGAGGACATCCCGGCGGTGCTTTTCTCGCGTAGCCCGGTTAGGTTCAGGGAGGGTAAACTGGCGTGTGTTCATAAATTTAATTGTATCATGATTGCAAAGGGAGATTAACAAGTCAATGTTATAATTGCCCTGTTATTGCAAAATTAACTTTGGTTGTGATGAGATGATCTGGATCTTTTTACCTGCATTTAATGAAGAGAAAGCGCTCCCCAGGCTGCTGGCGCAAGTCGATGAAACATTTCGTTCAAAAGGCGAGGCCTACCGACTGGTGGTGGTCAACGATGGCAGCACGGATTCGACGCCCCAATTAATTGAATCGTTCGCGGGAAAATTGCCTCTCGATGTGGTGACTCATCCAATCAACCGCGGGCTGGGGGAAACAGAACGCGATGGTTTTGAATACGTAGCGGCTCGTTGCCAGCCGGAGGATGTGATCGTGCGTCTGGAAGGGGATGACACGCACGACCCGAAATATATCTTTACCATGATCGAAAAACTCCAATCGGGTTACGATGTTGTCAATACTTCACGCTTCCAACCGGGAGGCGGGCAATTGGGCGTCAAACGCTATCATGCAGTTGTCAGCTGGCTGGCGAACCAGTTCATGCGGATAATGTTTCATATTCCTGGCATTCGCGATTATTCATGCGGGTTCAGGGTTTACCGGGCTGGCGTGATCCAGGACGCGATTCGTATTTTTGGCAATTATTTAATCCAATTGCGCGGACTGGGCTTCACTTCGACATTGGAGATATTGGTCAAGTTGAATATGATGGGGTGCAAATTTGCCGAAGTCCCTTTTGTTCTGCGTTATGATCAAAAGAAAAGCAACAGCAAGATGGTGGGCAGCATTACGACATTTGGCTATTTTGCCATGGCGCTTCTTTATCATTGGCCGTTTGGCGGCTGGAAGCGCCAGTACCGCGGTTTGAAGAAGCTCTATCACCAGGATTCTGAAAAAGCTATAGAAATCTATCGGTTGGATGGGCCGCGTCGCCGGCGTACGGTGAGCCGGATCAGTTTTTAGTTTCTATTCTTTTGTTGACATAAGATTGCTGATGTTGGAACTGGCAATTTTTCAATCGGATATTTATTAATGCGCATAAAAAAAAAGATATGTTGGGACATTGCGTGTTTTTTGCTCAGTTTTTTATTAACTGATTGCAGTAATATTTCCCTGTGTGATTTATTCAGCCAAAAAATGACTTCGCACTCGAATGAATCAATCGTATCATTCGGGTATAACCCATCCGATTTTCCAATAACCCCCGCAGGGAGTATAAAAGAAAGATTTACACAATCGCGTCAAACAGATGATGTCGATGCTATCAGGCAAAATTCCAAATGGCATCTTCAAATGAGAGTGGATTTTGGGCGCGATATTGGTCAGAGCCTGGGTACCTTATTCGAGGCTTTTAACCCCGATGGGAAAATTGTATGCGGCGCGGGATTTAACAGCACGAATCAGACCCGGGTGACGATGAATAATCGGGTGTTGGAGTTCTATTGCCGATCGGAAGATGATCGTATAAAAGTAACAGACTTGGGAAACCCGGATATTAATTCCTCGCGACCAAGGCTGTATCAGTATAACGATCAATTAGTTGATCTGGCATCAAACAGAATTTATATCTCCGGGGTAAAATGGCAAGATTATTCACAAGACCCTGACTATCAGCAGATATTAAACATCCAAATTGTACGCAACGATCCTCTCTTTTTTTTGCGAATTGGGGACAAAATTGATGCGACCTACAAAGGTGTGACACTTGCCTCAATTAAAGGGGACCCGAAAGCAACACTTTTCTATGATAATCGAATTTATATTGCCGCCAGGGAGTATGAATCGGGTGATAATTATATCTATTATTTTGATTGGAATCCTTATGATGTGAATGATTCGACTCCCCCAAAAATCGAGCAGATAGTTCTGCCTGAAAATTACCAGGATATTTATGCAATGTATGGTTATCAGGACAGAATATTGCTGGCGGGAAGTAGTTCATCGATTATTGAACTGCAAGATGGAAATATTAAAATAACTCAACCCGATGCCCTTTTAACCCAATACGTTTACGATATAAAAAGATCGGAGGCATATTCATTCATCAACTATTTTGACAAATTACTAATCGGGCATTTTCCAACTGGATTTTTGTTGGAATATGCGCCTGAGGGGCTTAAAACGTTACAGAACTATCCGCCTATAGCCGAAGGACAATGGCATGATAATGATGTTTATTACCGCGAGGCTCAATCCTTAAGCATCTATGGCGGTGAACTATATGTGGGTATGTACCCTTGGGGGCAGGTCTGGCGGCTCGATCGCAGCGTCAATCAGTGGGATTATATTCGTTTATTTGACAGCCCGCCATTTACCTCTGTAAAGTATCCTTACCTCAGGGAATGCTATATCTGGGATTGGGCGCAGCGAATTGATTACTTAACGCCTTTTAATGGCGCGTTAGTTGCCGGAATGGGATCGATGGGGCAAAACCCGCGTGAAACTGAGGGTTACCCTTGCCTGGATTGGCTGCACAGACTTGAATACGGAAAGGTAAAACAATTGACTCTGCCGAATTCAACAATGGGGCAGATCAATTGGACAGATGGACCGACTGAGTTAGAATTTATTCTTGGCGAGGATGGCCAGTACATAATTCAAGATGGGGTTGTTTTAGCCTATCATCCGGGAAAATTTAAATCGGAATGGAATAACAAAATGTTACAAGTGGTCTATGGCGTTGGAGCATATGGGAGCTTGAATGGAAAGATATTGTCGCAATCGATTGATCAGTGAAGACGTGATCTTCGTTCTTGCTATAATATATCCACTAATATTTATTGACCGAACAATCCAATGAGCTTAACATTTTATAACAGGCCGGATAAATTTTATCGGTTTACGTTTTTTGATTTATCACGCGAGGCCCCGGTATATGCGAGCGATATTTTTTCGTATTTGTAAAATGATTAATAGCAGGAAGCATCATTTCTGTTGGGTCAGTTTATTATCTGTGAGTCTGTTTTTTCTTGCTTTCCCGTTGAGTCTGGCCTCTGCAAACGAAAACCATCAACTATCCGGGAATACTCGTGAATATGATTCACCAGAATCAATCTTATCTCAAGATGAGATTCTTTACGATGTCTTGCCTGAAATCGAGGATAAAGGTAAACCGCCGTCGATCAGTACCGATGTTTTGTGGCGTCAGACGATGACGGTCGATTTTGGCCGCGACTATGGGCAAAATTTGGGGACGCTGTTTGAATTGTTTGATATAGATGGTAAAGTGCTTTGTGGGGCAGGGTTCAGCAGCAGCGTGCAAACCCGCGTGGCGATCAATAACCGCGTGTTGGAATTCTACTGTCGTTTGCCTGATCGTGAAATCAAGATCGTTGATCTGGGCAAACCGGCGAAATCCTCCACGCGTCCGGTATTGTATCAGTTCAATAATAAGTTGTTGGACCTGGCAACGAAACGCGCCTGGTATACAAAAACCAGATGGAAGACGACTTCTTATCCGAAAGTCAACGGAAATATCCTGAACATCCAGATCGTTCGCAATAAACCCCTGTATTTTTTGAGAAAAGGGCTGGATATCATTGTTTCTTATAGCGGGAAAAGGCTTGCCAGGATCAAAACGGAGCCATTGAGCACCCTGTATTACGATAAGAAAGTCTATATTTTTGCTCACGATTATGAGGACGATAATGACTGCCTCTACTGGTTCGAATGGGACAGTTATGCTGGCAAACAGGCCCTGCCTGTTGAGATCAACCGAATCGACGCGCCGGATGAAATGCTGGATGTTTATGCGCTGTACGGGCATGAAGGAAAATTGCTGATCGCCGGAAGCGGTTCGGCGCTTTACGAATTTTCAGAGGGAACCATCAATAAAATTAACATCGACCCTGAGGTGCAAACCCACGTTGATCCGGTTAAAGGGAATGAGCTTTATTCATTCATCACCTACTTTGATGATATATTGATCGGTCATTTCTCAACTGGCCTGCTATTGAAATATTCGCCTGATGAGTTGCTCATCAGGCAAAACTCGCCGCCGCTGGCGAGTGAGGAATGGCAGCAGGATTCAAAGTATTACCGTGAAGCGCAATCGCTGGCCATCTACGGCGGCGACCTGTATGTGGGGATGTACCCGTGGGGGCGGGTCTTTCGCCTGGATCGGGATACCAATCAATGGAGTTATGACCGGCTGTTCGATCATCCCGAAACCCCAGCGGGGCGGTACCCGTTCAACGAAACGTGCCCGGAAGAGACTTGGGGGCAAAGGATTACCTACCTGGTTCCTTATCGCGGGTCGCTGGCTGCCGGAGCGGGGTCGATGCGGAAAAATCCGCAACAAAGTGGAAGCCCTATGTGTATCCCGAAGGATGCTTTCGTCGATTACGGCAGAGTCAAGTTGCTTACTGCCCCGGCTTCGGCCATGGGGCAATTGAAGTGGACTGATAAACTAATCAGGCTTGAGTTTATCGTCAAAGAGAATGGATTGTATATTTACCAGGACGGAAAGAAAATTGCCTATACAAAAGCCGTTATCAATGAAACGTTTTTTGAACAGGTGGGGCAAATCGAATTGGGTCATGGAATTTATGGGCCGGTCAACGGAATGATCCTGTCTATCAATCAATAGTTTGAAATCATTCAGTTCAATTAAAAGGTATTTGTAATAACCCGCTGATACCCATCGGGCAAAAGTGTCACGAATCTTGCACCCTTTTAATAAGCCAGATAAATTTTAGTTCTTTCCTTATTTGTTGAGAGAGTGAGGGCCAGGCTTATGAAAACGATGGGCGCCAGGATTAGTAAAAATAATCGTAGTATCTATTGGGGCGGTATTTTAGGGATAAGTTTATTTTTGCTCGCCTTTCCATTGGGTTTGACCACTGCCAACGCGAACCAGACTGCAAAAAATTCTTCAATGATAGGAAGCGCTGTAGAAGGCGCCGTTCTTGATATCGATGAGGCTCAAAGCGAATTTTCTTTTGAAACAGATCAAGAAGATATGGATGAAAGCAGCGAAGCATCGCCGGCCAGAGCCGATGTTTTGTGGCGCTTGAAGATGGAAGTCGATTTTGGTAAAGACTACGGGCAAAATTTAGGGACGCTGTTTGAATTGTTCGATGCAGAGGGCAAAGTGCTGTGTGGAGCAGGATTTAACAGCAGTGTTCAAACGCGGATAGCAATCAATAACCGCGTGCTGGAATTCTACTGTCGCCTGCCTGATCGTGAAATCAAGGTCACCGATCTGGGTAAGCCGACGAAATCTTCCACGCGCCCGATGATTTACCAGTTCAACAACAGATTGATTGATTTGGCGACAAAACGGGTACATTTCGGCAAAAATCGATGGGAGACCGATTCCTATCCGCATGTCAACGGTGATATTTTTAATATCCAGATCATTCGGAATAAACCCTTATATTTTTTGATGGACGGCGCAGATGTTGCGGTTTCGTTTAACGGCAAAAGGATCACCCAGATTAATGCAGACCCGGTGAGCACCCTGTATTATGATAAAAAGGTTTATATTTTTGCCCGCGATTATGAATCGAAAATTATTTCTCTCTACTGGTTTGAGTGGGATAGTTATGCAAAAAAACAACCGCCGCCTGTTGTGATCCATAAAATCGATGCGCCGGCCGATTTGCTGGACGTTTATGCATTGTACGGCCATGATGGGAAATTGCTGATCGCTGGCAGCGGCTCGCGACTGTACGAATTTGCTGAGAGTGATTTCAGAAGCATTCCTGCTGATGAGGAATTGCAAAATCACATTGAATCTGAAAAGAGCGGAGAATTCTATTCGTTTATTTCCTATTTTGATGACATATTAATAGGACATTACACTTCAGGCCTGTTGTTAAAATATTCACCTGATGAACTGGCAACCATACCGGATTCGCCGCCGCTTGTAAAAGATGAATGGCGCAATGGCGATTATTATTATCGTGAAGCGCAATCTTTGGGTATTTATGGCGGCGACCTGTACGTGGGTATGTATCCGTGGGGCCGGGTGTTTCGCCTGGATCGAGATACCGGTCAATGGAGTCATGAGCGTCTGTTCGACAGTCCGCAAGCCAATGAACTGATGAGCTATCCTTACAGCGATACCTGCCCTGATGCAGATTGGGCGCAACGAATCACTTACCTGACGCCTTTTCGGGGTGGACTGGCGGCCGGATTGGGGTCGATGCGCATCAACCCGCAGGAAGGGGAAGATTCGTTATGCATACCGAAGGAAGCCTTATCGGATTATGGCAGGGTAAAACTTCTGACTATGGGCGCTTCGGCTATGGGCCAGTTGAAATGGACTGATAAAGTTGTGAACCTTGACTTCATTGTCAAAGAAAATGGTTTGTTCATATACCAGGATGGAAAGCGAATCGCCCGGACAAAAAAGACTATCGGCGAAGATTTCTTTAAAGAAGCTGCCCAGATTGATTATGGTTATGGTATATTTGGTTCCATAAATGGAACCATCTTATCCACAAGCCGATAGCGGTGAAAATTACTCGGATAGTATAAGAGGCGCAGTCGAATCTGCCTGCCGGCATTTGCTGAGCGAGCAGAACCGGGATCCTTATGCTTTAACTTACGGCTGCTTCGACCGCCGCTATTGGGGCTGGAAGCTGGTAGATTATCCCGAAGCGACGTACCAGCGTAATGTTTATCCGCTGGCATGGCTTGCCCGTCAGGTAAAAACCAGCCAGCCGGAATATGCCCAGGTTCTGAATCATGCTGCTATCTCTGGTTTATTATATGCCGTAAAAATCCAGCACCGGGATGGGTCGTTCGATCAGGCTTTCCCCAACGAACACAGTTTTGGGGCGACGGCGTTTTTGCTGGATTCATTGATCAAGGCATACCAGCTCGTGCGCTGGGAAGTGACCGCTGCTGATCAAACGACACTCGAACGCTGTTTGTACCGGGCGGGAGAATTCTTGTGCTGTCATGATGAGAAGCATGGTTTTATTGCCAATCACCTGGCTGGCGCTGCACTCGCCCTTTATGAGGCTGCAAACTACTTTAATGAAATGAAGTTCGAAGACAGAGCAAACAGCCTGTTAAAACGGGTTCTGGAGAACCAATCGGAGGAAGGGTGGTTCACTGAATACGACGGCGCTGATCCGGGTTACCAAACTCTCTGCCTGTACTATCTGGCGCAGGTTTATGCATTACGATCGGGAGAAGAATTGAAAGATGCATTGGGGAAATCGCTTAACTTCCTGGCCTGGTTTGTTCACCCCGATGGGACATTTGGCGGCGAGTACGGCAGCCGGCGCACGGCTGTCTATTACCCAGGGGGGATTGCCCTGCTTGGGCAGATTTTCCCGCTGGCTTTGAGCATGACACGTTTTATGTCCGGTTCGATCAGCGAGGGTAAGACTATTACCCTGGAGGACGTTGATATCGGCAACATGGCGCCGTTGTTATCCAACATGATTTCCCTGTTGAATGCTGAAACGAATAATGAGGAGAGGTCGTTGCCGCTGCTGCCCTGGCAGATAGAAAACGCGCAGGGTGATTTCCCCAAGGCCGGATTGTATGCCCGGCGTTATCAGCAGTATTACACAATTGTTGGCGCCAGCAACGGCGGGGTGATCAAGGTCTTCGATGTTGCCAAACGGCTCATATTGTGGAATGATAGCGGCTTTATCGGTCAGACCTCAAAGGGGGAATATCTGACGACGCAAATGACAGATCTGGGACGATCGGCTATTTTAACTCCTGATGCTTTGGAGATTCAGACGCCGTTCTACGTAGCTGGCCGCGAGTTGCCCACACCTTTTCGCTTTGTGCTGCTGCGTCTGCTCAATCTGACGGTCATGTCCAGCCTGTGGCTGGGGAACCTGATCAAATCGATTCTGGTGAATATGCTGATCACGCAAAAACGCGCCGCGCCGCTGCAATTAACCCGCCGGATTGAATTTACTTCGGGTTTTGTGACGATTTCGGACAAAATTCAGGTCAATGGAAAGATCAAATTGAAACGATTGGAATACGGCAATCCGCATGTCGCTATCCACATGGCATCGGCAGGGTATTTTGAGGGCGCACAGATGGATACCAATCCTTCCCTGCCGCGCAGGCTGGATGTTTCCAGGCTGCAATCGACGGGAGAGATTCAAGCCGAGGTGGTAGTTGCCTGAGACTTTACTGGCTTCCATTAGCAGCGATATCGATACCCTGGCTTCAATCTATAAAGGACAGGGCTGTCGCCGCGCCGACGGTTATACCTATGCCGAATTGCAAATGGGGTTGGAGAATTTTTCCCGTTTTCTGGAGGGGTATGGAATCAAAGCCACTTTGTTCATGGTGGGCAACGATTTCAAACCGCCGCAGAATATTTCGGTCATCCAGGCGATGGCAGTCGAGGGGCATGAAATTGCCAATCACACGCTGAGCCATGCCCAGGGATTCAGGCTGCTCAGTTTAGAGGAGAAGGAAGCTGAGATTTTTGGGATGGAGGCGATTTGTGAACAAGTGACCGGGAAACGCCCGGTCGGTTTCCGGTCGCCGGGGTGGAACATGGGCGATGACGCCATTCCGCTGCTCAAACGGCGCGGCTATCTGTATGATTCATCCATTCATCCGATGATCCTTACTCCCCTCATGAAATTCCTTCACTGGCGCAGCATGTCCAGTCGCTCCGGCGGCGAGCGCACCACATTGGGGCATCTTTATTACATGCTGTCGCCTATAAGGCCTTACCGAACCTCAGCCAGTCATCTGGGCAAGCGCGGGGATGACGGCTTGATCGAAATCCCGTTGACGGTTTTGCCAATCGTCCGCCTGCCGTTCTGGGCGACCTTTCATCTGGCAACGGGTTTCGAAGTTTTTCGTGCAAGTTATGCATTACTAAAAAGTTTGCAAATCCCCATTCAATACCAGTTCCATTTATCCGACTTTGTGGATTATAATCACCCCGATCTTGCCGACCAGGTTCCGACGCCCGGCGATGGCGTGTATGTGCCCCAGGCGCTGCGCATGCCGCTGGCGGAAAAGATGGAATTATTCCGGAAGATGCTGGACTTAATAGTTGAGGATTATACATTTATCACACTGGAAGATTATGCCAGACAATTAAGTGAACCCAATCCATGATTCCCCGTTTAAAACCTTTCTTAGGTAAGAAAGAATTCGCAGCATTATTTCAATCTAGTAATCAGGCAGTCGGGCAGTTTGAAACAGAATTTGCCCGGACGTTCAATGCCGGCGAGGCAATGGCGTTTGCTTATGGACGCAGCGCGCTTTATGCCTTTTTCAAGGCGCTGGGAATCGAAAATGCTGAGGTTATCCAACCCGCCTATACCTGTGTTGTGGTTGCTCATGCAACCGTGCTGAGCGGCAACACGCCGCGCTTTGTGGATATCAATCTCACCGATTACAACATGAATCTTGACCAGGTGGCTGAAGCGATTAATGAACGAACGCGAGTGGTAATTGCTACACACTTATTTGGGTATCCGTTGGATGTAATGCAGTTGAATTCAATTGTTGCCGCGGCTGAAAAACGTTATGGTCACAAAATCTGGGTGATTCAGGACTGTGCTCATTCGTTTGGAGCGCGTTGGAAGGGTGAACCGGTTTCCGCTGTTGGCGATGCAGCGCTGTATGGCCTCAATATCAGCAAGACGATCACCTCGATCTTTGGCGGTATGCTCACGACCAACGATCCTGAAACGGCGAGTAAGATTAAGCTATGGAGCAGAGCGCATCTGAAAGATCCAACCTGGGCAAAAAGTCTGCGCCGGTGGTTATATTTGCTGGCTGTTTACCCGGCGTTCAATGAAACGTTCTACGGTTTGATTAACTGGCTGCAGGATGAAACACCATTGCTGAACCATCTCACTAAGGCTTATCACCTTGACGAGAAAATCCATTTTCCACCGGATTACCTGGACAGGCTCTCCAACATCGAAGCGCAGGTCGGATTGGTTCAGTTGCGTAAATATGCCGAGATTATCCGACGGCGGCAGGAAAATGCTCAATATTACCTGGAAAACCTGCCGGCGTTTCCAGGGTGGTTTTTACCGCCGTGGGTGGATGGGGCGACGTACTCTCATTTTGTCGTCCGCGTGCCTGACCGTGCGGCAGTGCTAAAAGTTGCCGCAAAGTTCGGTGTGCAGTTGGGGCAATTGATTGAATACAGCGTCCCTCACATGCGCGCTTACCAGAAGTGGGCTGCAAAACAGGAATTCCCCAATTCTTTATCATGCAGCCAGCAGACCATCAATTTGCCGGTTTATGCGCATTTGAGTTATGAGCAGCGCAAGCGGGTTGTTGCTGCGGTTGTTGCTGCCGGTGAGGAAACAAGTCATGCGTGATAAAAAGCGTATCCTGATTATTGACCCGCCAGACCGCAGGAGTATCCCCGTGGTTGGCTCCCTGGGCCGCCTGTACGATTTTCATTACTTGATCCCGATTCGCAAAGGATACTCGCTGCAGAAATTGATCGAAACAGGAGTTGCTATCTGTAAACCGCGTCATGCGCGTTCGGTTTCTTTTTTATCCTTTGATGCAGAAGAAGATTTATCTTTTAATTTATATCAATGCCTTGAGCAGTGTGATATGGATGCTGTTCTTGCATTTTCCGAAAGGTCGACGGCTCTGCTTTGTACATTAAAACCATCGCTTACCCGTATTGTCGTTCCTTATGGTAGCCTGAACGATTTTAATACCCTGAACGATAAGTATCTGGTGGCGAGATTGGCCGAGAAACTTGCCGTTCCAGCGCCGCGCTTCGTTTTTGTTGAGAGTGAAGCCGATTTGCAAACTGCCGCCGGGTTAGGCTTCCCGTTGGTCTTGAAATGCTGCCGGGCGTCAGGCGTCAAAGAGGCTTTACGCATCTGCCGCGATGTTGAAGAATTGGCGCAGAGTTATCGGGAATTGCACTCACAGAAAGCGCGCTATTCATTTTTCCCCTGCAAACAATTGATTGCCCAGGAGTTTATTTCAGGCAAGATTTACGATGGCTGTTTTGCTGTGAAGGATGGACAGGTGCTGGCCTCTTCAACGCAGATCCGCGAATGGACGATACCGGTCAGCGGCGGCGTGGGCGCCTACAACAAGACCGTTAATGTTCCTGAGATTCACCAGTATGGAAAAATGTTATTCGAAGAAGTTCGCTGGACTGGCCCGGCGCAGCTGGAATTTATCCGCGACGAAAAAGACGGCCAGTACAAATTGATCGAGATCAATCCGCGCTTCTGGGGAACGCTGGGTTTATCGGTTAAGGCCGGAGTTAATTTTGCCCATTATGTTATTGCAGCCGGTTTGAATGAAACGCTGCCGCCTCCACCTTCAACGATTGAAGATGGAATCGATTTCAAGTGGCTCTTGCAGGAAACGCTGGCTGCCGAATTACTGCAAGGAAAAGGGAAGCGTACGATCATTCGGCATTTATTTCAGATATTTTCGCCGGAGGTCAATAATTTTTCCTATTCCATCATGGCGAATCTGATGGCGTCTGCTCCGTTTGTTTTATCAGCATTGGGCGGACAAAAAGCGAAGCAGCAAAAACAAACGCAATCACTGGCAAACCGGCTTTTTGCCTGACTCTGGATATTGAGTAATGGATTGGAAACAGAAGACAGCAGCTACCCTGAAATCGTGGTCTAAGAGCCGCTATTTTGCTATTGGAAAATGGGTTTTCCTGCTGGGATTGCTGATTCTGGCGGCGCGGCTTGTTAATGTTAGCGATATAAAGGCCGGCTTTGAGCGTATTTCGTTCAAGAATTTTCTATTATATATATTGCTATTATTGCTCAGCAAGTTGATCTATGCGTTCCGCTGGCGCTATATTTGTACCGATTCACTGGGTTTGAAAGAAGTGCGCAGTTTATTTTTGTTGCGCGTCAATCTGCTGGCTGAGTTTGTCAGTATTGCCATGCCCAGCAACCTGACCGGTGAAGCCGTGCGCATCCTTAAAGTAAGCGCACGCGCTGGTAAACCTGCCAAAGTGGCAGCAGCGATAGCCGCTGATCGCCTGTTGGGCGTGAGCGGTATGGCGTTTATCGTTTTGCTCCTGCTGCCCCAATTGGGTATTTTGGCTGCGGCAGGGAAACTGCCGCCCTGGCTGCAAGCCATTCCCCTGGGCTGGGCGATTTTGGCAACCGGGCTTACGGCGGCGGTTATTTTAAGCGGCGTATTGGTCTGGCTGCGAAAACGCGGAGGCGTCGAGAAGGTTAAACGTATTCTGATCAGAGTGCGCCGCGACCTCTCGGTTTTTATCCTGGCGTTTTTGCTGACCGTTCTGGGGCATCTGATCTTTGCAGCGGGGCATTACTTTCTCTTTCTGGATATTCAAGCTTTTCCGCTTTTGACAGTGATTTCCATTGTGCTCACGTCGCAGCTTGCCCGCAGCGTCCCGCTCTCGATTATGGGGGTGGGCTTGAGTGAAGGCTCGCTGGTGGCATTAGAAAGCCTGATCGGTATGAGATCTGGCCCGGCCCTGGCCGTTGTGGTAGGCATCATGGGCGCCCGATATATCTTTGCTGCGATTGGATTATTGATAGAATTATGTTATGATGGCAAAACTTTTCTCAATACTGCCATTCACCAGCCTGCTGCAGTTAGTATAACAATTGAAGATGATCCTGGTCTTCAGCAGAAGCAAGAGTGATCTTGCACGAAAACAGGTAAGGATATTTTAGAAATATGACAAAAATAAAAGAACGAATTCGACGGCAGCCTTCAGAACATGATTTGGAAGTTTACGAGCGCGTCCGTCATGATTTAATGGATAAACTTTATGTGGGACTGACCGGGCGTTTTCAAATTTGGGGACATCAGAAAATCGGCGAATGGTCGACAAGATACACCGATCAAACTGTACTTGAAATTGGTTGCGGACACGGGCATCATTTGCTCTATTGCGGATCAGCTTACCGTCATTATATTGGTTTGGACATCAATTTTGAATCTACACGAACGATTCGAGAGCGTTATCCTGCAACGCGAGCGGTCAACGCAGATGCTTATGTTCTTCCATTCCGAAGCGCTTCAGTGGATTGTGTCATATCGGTTTATAATTTTGAGCACCTCAGACAGTTAGCCGAAAGCCTGAAAGAAATTCGTCGGGTGATGAAACCGGGAGCAGAATTGTTGTTTGGTATTCCGGCAGAAGGAAGTTTGTTGTATGAGGTTGGCCGCCAGTTAACCAGCAAGCGATATATGGAACATAAATATGGGATTGATTACGATGCCATTGTCCACTGGTCGCATTGGAATAATTATCCAGAAGTGATCACAATGGTAAAGGATTATTTTATTATCGAAGAACAGCGTTTTATCCCGTTTGATTTTCTTCCGACTTATCATCTCAATGTCGTTGCTTGTCTGAAAGCGATACCGAAAGTGCTTTAATCATCATGGCCGATATACGCGTTAAAATATACACTTTCTTCCGTTCTAATGGCGCTTCTTTATTACTTCTGGCTTTACTCAGTCTCCTGGCAGTTTTAAGTATCGGTGATTTTAAAGTACTGCTGGCAAATCTGCCGGTCGATGACAACCCAGTATTTTATACACATTACTACCAAAATCCAGATCAATATACCGGCGACATACGAGCGATTAGCGCTGAATTTAAAATCAGATCCACTTTTGAACACTGGGTTCCTGTTCTCCTGTGGCAGTGGCTCAATATTTCTCCTGAAGTCACGACGTGGTTTTTTACTTATATACAATACATTCTGATGGGTTTTGCGGTTTTAACCTTTATCCATCATGTGACCGGGCGGGATGATCTTGCCTGGCTGGGCGTATTTTTTGTGTTTGCGGCGAAACCCATCAATTGGAATCTGGCGAACTATGCGTTCGAATTCAACATGGCGATTCCTGCTCATCTGGCCATGCCTTTTTTGGTTTTTGCGATCGTCGCGGTTTTAAAGAATCAAATGGCCTGGACAATTGGATGGCTGGTGGTGAGCGGTTTAATTCATCCCACCATGACTGCCCAGGTCGTCGTTGTGGTTGCTATCTACTGGTTTTTACTGTTCGTTTTTGTGGAAAAAGATTGGCGGAAATGGGTTGGACGAAATCTATCCCTCTTTATTGTTGCGGCCGTATGCATCATACCGCCAATGCTCAGCACGCAGGGGGGAGCACATATCACGACGAGTGAGTTGATGGAAGATCTTTTCCTGAACTGGCATGCCATTCCGACTCCGGATAAACCGGGCCTCAGGGAAAGGTTATATAGCCTTACCGGATTTATTGTCCTGGTGATCCTTTCACTCCGCAAATTGAAAAATACCCCTTCTGTATATGGCTACCTTTTGGGTAGTGTTTTGGGAGCGAACGTTATCCTGGCGCTGGCGCTGGCTGCCGGGTGGTTTCTTAACATTCCAAAATTGGTGCAATTATTGCCGTTACGCGCTAATGCATTTCTGGTTTTGTTCTCGTTGCCGCTGGTCTTGTTCTATCTGGTGGATAATATTTCTCAAAAATCTTTCTTTGCCCGTTGGGCGTCATTGGCCTTGATTATCCTTTATGCCCGTTTTGAATATGGGGCGTGGGTGGGCTGTTTGCTGGTGCTGTTATTATCGGACCTGATGAATGGCGGTTTTAGTTTTTGCCAATTTTGTGGTGAATTAGTTCAAAAGGCGCTGCGTATTCTGAAGAAGCCCTGGTTCTATATTCCAGTGAGCTTGCTTCTGATGTTTTTGATAAAACCAGTGAAAGTACCCTATCCCTGGTTGCCGACGGCTTCGTATTCCGAGTACCTGGTTGTGGTGATTTTGACGGCTTTTTTGAGTATATGTCTCACTGGCCGGCAGGATTTGCAGCGGGCGTTCGATACAGTGCGGCGGGAGGGGTTGAAAGCGGCGAACGTTTTCATCCGCTGGAATTCTCCGATAACGCGTTTCATAAAACACACCCTCATCGTTCTCGGCTTGGCAGCGGCGCTTTACGGACTATTGATGGATTACTTGCAATCGAACAGTACACCAGGATTTGGACTGGTGCAGATCATTCTGACGGTCGGCGGTGTGATTCTATTGGCAATTGGTTTGTTCATTCCAGAGCGATGGGTGCATCAATGTTTTGATACTGGTAGTTGTTTATTGAAGACTTGTCTGATCATTGTCGGAGGTGGAGGCGCCTGCTATGCTTTGGTTATGGATTATGTCGTTAAGAACAGTTCTCCTGGCCTGGGCGTTATGCAGATCAGCCTTTTGGTAATTGGGACAGCGCTGCTTTTACTGGGACTCTTAACCCCCGTATCCATAATCAATCGCAGCGCTGGCAGGCTTCAACGTATTTTTCCTCTGGTTGGCAACTGGCCGCAGTATAAAGAACGTTTGATCGTTTGGGCTGAAAAAGATCTGGCCGAATGGCTCTGGATAACTGCCCTGATTGCTGTTTTGATGGTGATGGCAAATATCATTCTCGTCCAACTGGGATTTATCCCATCAGGAATCGATCTTTATCGGTCGCTGCTGGCTGTTCTGGGAGTTGGTCTGATTATGGCGGCTGTCGGTTTGCTCTCGCGAGGGATCGGGCATCTGGCGCCGTTGATTTCTATACCGTCGCTGGTAACCCTGGCGATCACAATCGGGATTGCAGTGTTTATGAGCTGGAATATAGGAGAACTGCAGACACGTTCACCTTACAATGTGGCGCTTTACCAGGCTCAACTCTGGGCGCAGAAAAATTCACCTGAAGATGCGGTTTTCATTGCATTTGGTGTTCCCTGGCGGACATATTCGTTGCGCCGGGCAGTTGATCCGAGATGGTCGGGTTCCACTTTCTATACTGCAAACCAGGCGGCCAAGGATTTTGATGATGCTTATCTGAACTTTTACGGGCTTGGGGATTTAAAAGAACGCGTCATAAAAGGTAAAGTTAGTTTTCACGATTTTTACCCTATTCAGAACGAAGCCTACAACAATCTGGATGAGGACGGTGTGCGGCGTTTGGCGCAGCAATTTGGCGGCGACTATCTTGTGCGTACAACAGATGCCCCCACGTTAGATTTTCCAGAGGTTTACTGGAACGAATATTTCGTTATATATGAGATTCAGTGAGATTCAGTTATTAATTGAGTAATTCGGTCTTGAACAGCAGGCTGACTTCAGCCGGCGTCAATGCCTTCTTGAAGGTGATAAGGGTGGCGATGTTGCCGGTCATCCAGCGTTCTTTGCCCTGAATGATTGCATGCCCGATGGTAAAAGTTTGCACTTTCATAAGGGCCGTCGCGGCGATGTATCTGGAGGAAATTAAAACACCGTCGGCATAGAGTCTTTGTTCGCCCCGCTTCCAGGTAAAGATGAGATGATGCCACTGTCCATCGGCAAAATCTTTACCCAGGTTAAGCTCCTCGACTTTGATGCCGTTGTAGAACAGGGCGATTCGTTTCCCGTTTTTCGGAAAAGCGAATGTCAGCGCTTTGTTTTCGTTGAATTGCGCTACGGGAGTGTTTTTAAATGTCTGCCCGACGGGGAAGCGGACCCAAAGCGAGAGCGAGCCCTGTTCGCTGCCAATGGAATCGGATGAACCGGTCAGACTGGTATTCCCATTCAACATCAGCGCTTTTCCCCCTGTTTCGAGACCTGCTATGAGGTTTGATGTACCAGTAATGGTGATACTCTGCCCGGTGTTGGCAACGAATTGGGAGCCGGTTACGCTCTCTTCGATTGTGGTGAAATCGATTTTCATCAAAAGGGCATCATTGAAAGTTTGCGCGGCGCTATCCTGATACTTGAGGGTAACTTCATCGTTTTTGACCACATATCCTTGAATGAACAGGCTCTTGCCAATATCGATCGCCCGTTCTGGGTTATTCAAAAAGCGATACAAAGCAATCCGTTCCCACCAATCGGTTATCAGGCTGGAGGTCAATACGACCGAGCCTATGTCAAGGCGAGTAAATTCGGCGTCGATTTGCTGTTGATTTTTGGCGCGCACGATTTCCCAGGTGGGTTGAGTATAGATGATGACGGCCTGGTTATCCAGATAATAGTTATAGCGTCCGGCCTCGTCGTCGAGCAATAAACGCTTGCCCTCGGGCTGCAAGTTCAGAACCGTCTGCAAAATGGACAGATTATCCGCCAATTGCAATTTTATATAAGGGGCAGAAAGCGGCACCCATTTCCTGTTGATGGTCTTGATTGTATCGAATGTGGCTAATGCGGAAAATGATAGCAGCATTATCACAGCGGCAATGTGTACCGGTTTTTGAGGATTTGCTGCCAGAGCCTGATAACTATAGACTATAAACAAGGCAATGCATACGGCTGCAAAGGGATACCAGTGCAAGCCATAACGGAAATTCGCTATGAAGGATAAGGAGAGGGGGTAACCCGAAAAATCGAACACACCCAGGAAGGGTAAAGCAGTCGCGAGGATTGCCAAACTCCAGAAGGGTAACGGGTCATTCCAGCGCTGGTGGGGCAAAAATACAAACCATAAGATAGAAAAAATAGCGGCGACTAATCCGAAGATGCTCAACCTGCCGCCATCTCTGGTGATCAGGGTCGTCAGTCTTTCCCACAGTGTATGAGTCCCTTCCAGGCTGGCCTGATCGCGCTGCTGGCTTTCCTCCCATAAGGGCGTTCCCTCGATTATATTTTCCTTGAAGATGTCTCCGGTCAGGGTCCCAGTTTCCCGATAAACCTGGATGTACTGCAAGCTTCCCAGAATCAACCCTATGCCCAGCGCGCTGGCGACCAGCATAATGTTTAGCCAGCGCGCTCTGCCGGCCAAGTTCCAGGCGCCCCAGGCTAAAACCAGGGTCACAACGATATATGCGCCCAAAGTATGCCCTGCCAGAGCGCAGGCGGAAAAGAGTAACGGAAAGAGGAGTATCTCCAATCGAAGTTTACGCTGCAGACGGCGCGGCGTCAGCCCGGTGAGCACCGTCGCCAGCAGTACCAGCGGGACGATGCGAAAGCCATCCCGGCTTGAGGCTCTGGAAAGATATTCGAATTCGGGTACTTGCAGCATCA
>CAZDAW010000072.1:0-18065 GCA_964503685.1 uncultured Anaerolineaceae bacterium
GCAAAAGTATAAGGTTTTTAGCGATTGCCTTATCGTCCTCAACCAAAAATATCCGGGGCATTATAGTCAGACCTCCATTTCCTCATCCATTCTTACAAGTCGTCTAAATCCTCATCAGTCAATTCCTGGCCTTGATAAAGCATCGATAGCAGACTGATAAATGAATTTTCATGGTATTGCTAAAAAAATTCCTGGTTTCAAATTGGAGATAATCTTTCTTACTTGAAACTCTGCATCGGGATGCCTAATCATATAATAACCCTTTCAACTAACATAAGCGTGTTAAATTGATTGCACAATACATCGGTATTAAACGGTTGTCAATAGTATAAATAAGTTATTGGTGAACCAAATTCTGCTGTTTTTGAATGTGTGGAAAGCAAATGGATAGTACGGATTTTAACCATTAATAAGATGTACTTATGACGTATGGCGTACCATTCCTGCTTGATATTTTTTCGGTTGACAGGATGATGAATATGCGCTAAACTTTTTTAATATAAATAGCTATGCGAAACATTTCAGGAGGTAACATGCAATCTTCTGCTTCGACAACAGCGCACATTACAGCGCAAACCCAGATCATCCCGGCGCTCAACGCCTGGGAAATCTACCTGGAAGACCAGGGCAGGTCACCCCATACAGTGAAAGCATTTATGGCAGATATCCGTCTGCTGGCATCATTTTTACCCGCTGATCGCCCCCTGGGAGCGGTCTCGACACAGGACCTGAACAATTTCATCCAATGGATGCAAACCAAGCGCGGCGTTTCATGCAGCCCTAAAACATTGTCACGACGAATTACATCAATCAAATCCTTCTTTCGCTGGTTACACAACGGAGGGGTTGTGCTGATTGATCCGGCTGAAAAGGTGGTACAGCATTCAGTGATCGCCCCCATTCCGGTTGTACTGTCGCCGGAGGAAGTGAAAGCGGTGATGGAAGCCGCCCAAAAGATGCGCACAGCGGCCAAACCGGATGCACGATCGTATGTGTTGGTCAGTTTACTCCTGACGACAGCGATCAAGAAAGGGGAATGTCTGACCATCAGCCCCAATCATATCGATGAAAACGCTCCTGAAGGAGCAACACTCTTCATTCGATACGCCAGCCCCAGCAACCGATACAAAGAACGCAAAATCGCTCTCACCGACGAGTGGATCAGAGCTTATCACGAATATACTTCACAATACCCAATCAACGAGCGGATTTTCCCCTGGTCACAACGCCGTCTCGAATATCTGCTGGAAGACCTGGGCGAAGCTGCCGGGCTGGATAAGCATCTCTCCTTCGATATGTGCCGCTGGACATGCGCTCTGACAGACTGGCAGTCAGGAATGGAACATGAAAAGATCCGCCAAAAATTAGGCGTATCCAAAATCCAGTGGCGGGAGATAAACATGAAGTTGCGCCGTCTGGCAGGGGAAAATTGATCAATCTACAGACGATGACCGTTTGAGGACCAGACGAGCAAGGCGCGCGGTTCGGGCAGTTACGCGGGTTGAGTGGGACACGCGCAAACCTGGAATCCAGACCAGTTCGCCCGCTGAGAAAACCAGCGGATAGGCTGATCGGAATCGTTCAGGCAGTTTGCTATTGATGAAGAAATCGGATAATTTTTGCGACCTGCCATCCATCCCCAACGGATAAAAACGATCACCTGGCCGCCGCGAGCGTACCCACAGAGGGAGTGAAAGACAATCAAAATCCAGCCAGGCGGTAAACGGGTCAGGGTTGGCAAGCGCAATCGAAAAGCTATCAGGAGTTAAATCCAAACATACAGCCGACAAAACCCAATCATTCGAAAGCGCTACTTCTCCGGGAATATCGAGGCGCAACTGTTGCACCGGAGAGATGGCCGGGTATTCATCTTGGGGAAAAAGAGCCTGCCAGTCGGCCAAATAAAGCGAGCCTGCTTCAATTTTGAGACGTAAACCAGCCGCCAGGTCTATTTGACGCGTCGCCGGCGGTCGCGCCAGAAACGTACAGGCGCGTTCGATCGTGTCGAAATCGAGATCGCGATACTTGGGGCGTAAAGACTGAATCGCCCGGCGAAACAACCGGCGTTGAACAGCAGGCTGAAGAACATAAAGTCTCTTCAGTGAAAATGCCAGGAAATCGTCGGTCTCTTCAATCAGGCAATCATTCCAGGCAGCAGCAGCAATTTTTTCCAATAGCGCGTCCTCTTCACTTAAAACTTTCGTCATACGATTAAGCGTTTTACGGAAACCCGGTTGATAAGACTCAAGCAAAGGAATTAACTCGTGGCGCAGGCGATTCCTGAAATAAGTTACATCCAGATTACTCTGGTCAGTAACTGGTTCCAGACCCCTTTCACGACAATAAGCATCAATCTCCGAACGCCATACATCCAACAGCGGCCTGACCAGAGGAATAATTTCATCCCATTCCGGGATCATACTGCGGTAGGTCATCCCCTTCAGACCGGTCATCCCCGCTCCCCGAATCAGGTGCATCATTACCGTTTCGACCTGATCATCAGCGGTATGACCCACAACCACTGCCTGAGCGTTCAAACGACGCGCTTCTCCAAAAAGGAAACGGTAACGAGCCACACGGGCAGCCTCTTCGATTGAAAGCATGTTCATATCGGCTAAACGGGCGACATCCCCCTCGCCCAACGTAAAAGGGACGCCCAATGTAGAAGCAAACCCTTCAACAGAACGTGCATCAGCAGCAGCCTGGGGACGCAGGCAATGGTTGAAATGCGCAGCAACGACAGTGTAACCCAATCGGTGCAAAACATCGAGTAGACTGACGCTATCAGGCCCGCCAGAAACACCCACGACAAGGGGAGAATCTCGACGTAAACGAAGTGTTTTTTCAAGTACATGCTGAACGATTTCAATCATCACCTTGAGATTATAGCATCAAAAAACACAGGCCAACTTTTTTATTCATTCCACTTGCTTTGAAAGCCGGTTTATGCTAGACTGGTTTGTAACAGGCGAAGAGGATATAGAAAATCTATGGCCGAAAAAATTTTAATTGTTGATGACGATCTTGAAACACTCCGTTTAGTCGGTTTGATGCTTGAACGTCAGGGCTATCAGATCCACGCGGCCAACAGCGGCCCGCAGGCGCTGGCGATGGCGCAGGCCGAACAACCAGATCTTATCATTCTGGATGTGATGATGCCGGAAATGGATGGCATCGAAGTCACCCTCCGCTTGCGCGAAAATCCAAGCACTGAAGGTATTCCCATACTGCTCTTTACCGCCAAAAGCCAGGTAGATGACAAAGTGATTGGATTTGAAGCCGGGGCTGATGATTACCTGACAAAGCCTACTCACCCCGCCGAACTTAATGCGCATGTTAAAGCGCTACTGTCGCGCACGGTAAAAAAAAGCGCCATTGCTCCGGCAACGCCACGCGGGCGGGTGATCGGCGTTCTGGCAGCGCGCGGCGGTCTGGGCGTTACAACCCTTGCGCTCAACCTCGGATTGGGCATCCGCCATGAAACAAAAGAAGAAGTGATTGTCGTCGAACTGCGCCCTGGACAAGGCACAATGGCGCTCGACCTCGGACATCCTGACCAGAATCGGCTGGGGAATCTGCTCAATAAAAAAATCGCCGAAATCACACCTGAAGCAATTGAAAATGAGATCATCACTGATTCATCCGGTGTGAAACTTTTAATGTCCTCTTATAACCCAAAAGAAGCGAGCTTTGTGAATGCCGTAGCTGAGATGGAAACCCTGGTCAACCAGGTTTCAACGATGGCCAATTATACGATCGTGGATATTGGCAATTCACTATCGCCAAATATAGATGGCATTCTAAAACTCTGCAACGAAATTGTCATCGTCCTCGAACCTCAAACACCAACCGTCACGCGCACAAAGGCTCTGATAGAAGAACTGGTGACAAAAGGTTTCGGCAAAGCCAGACATCTCAATATCGCCCTGGTTAATCGTGTTCGCTCCGATGTTCAATTATCCTGGATTCAGGTTCAGGAAATGCTAGGAATTCCAATTACAACAATATTCACACCGGTACCCGAATTAATCTATCAGGCTTCGCTGCGTCACATCCCACTATTTTTGCTGCAAAAAGACAGCATCATCTCTCAAGCTTTCATTAAACTAGCCGATACAATTATCGAACACAATGCCAAGGGATAAATTCAATCGATTTTGCCCCATTCTCTGGTAGTTATGGATCAACAATCACGAATAGACCTCATTTCCAGGTATCAGCGGTTTATTGAAATTTCCCTCGACCTGGCCTCAACGCTCGACTTGATGACGCTTCTGAACAGGATCATCGAAGTCGCAGCCGAGTTGAGCGACGCCCACACTGCATCAATCATTCTGTACGACGAAATCAAACGCAGCTTGTATTTTCAGGCTTCAACAGACATGGACGAGAATACCACCCGCGGCATTGACATACCGCTCGAAGGCAGCATCGCCGGCTGGGTGGTGACCAATCGCAAACCGGTCATCATCGATGATGCTCGCGCTGACTCGCGCCACATGAGTACCTTCGAAGATATCACACATTACCCAACTCAAACCCTGCTGGGCGTTCCTCTAATCGCTAAAGACAAGGACATCGGCGTCCTCGAGGTGATCAATAAACGCAAAGGGTCATTCACCGAATCCGATCAGGAAATACTTTTAGTTCTGGCAGCTCAAGCAGCCGTCGCCATTCAAAACTCACGTCTGTTCCAGCAATCCGATCTCATTTCCGAACTGGTTCACGAAATCCGTACCCCCCTTTCATCAATGAATACAGCCTCTTACATTTTGCAAAAATCGGATGTCTCAGAAAAACAGCGAGTGAAGTTGGCCAACGCCATTCAGATGGAAACAATCCGACTCAATGAAATGATTTCCAGCTTCCTGGATCTCGCCCGCCTGGAATCGGGACGAGTAACATTTGTAATGACCACGTTTGACCTGAACCTGCTGATCAGAGAATGTCTGACTGTTTTCCAGGACAGGGCGGAAGAAAAGCAAATCAAATTGGATTACCAAACACCCACACTGGATATCCCAACCAGGGCAGATCGAGATAAAATTAAGCAAGTCATCCTGAATCTATTGAGCAACGCCATCAAATACACTCCCCCAGGCGGGAGCGTGATTTTGAACGCGGCAAAAGCAAATAATGAAGTAAAAATATCGGTCACCGATAGCGGCATCGGCATCCCTGAAGAAGCGCTCGGCCATCTCTTCGAAAAATTTTACCGGGTTAAGTCAGCTGAAGGTATCGCCCCAGGAACAGGATTGGGATTATCAATCAGCAAGAAGATCGTCGAAGGACATAACGGTCGCATAGAGGTACAGAGTAAAATGGGCGAGGGGACAACGTTTTTAATCTCCTTACCTCAGGGGGGATAGCTGTAATGAAAATGACGTGAATAAAAAACCGATCAAACTCATTTACGTCAATTTATGATAGCGCTAACAGCGGAAAATAACCATCATTAAAAAAGTTTATATCTTTTCGACGATCACAGCCGTGCCGTAGGCCAGCACCTCAGTGACGCCATCCATAACTTCATTCGCATCATAACGCATGCCGATCACTGCATTTGCGCCCATTTGCCCGGCATGTTGCACCATCAACTCAAAAGCCTCGCTGCGGGCATGTTCACATAATTCAGTATAAACAGTAATATTTCCGCCAAAGATCGTTTGAAGACCGCCCACCATATTACCGACCACGCTGCGTGAACGAACAGTGATGCCACGCACAACACCCAAATTGCGAGTGATACGGTAACCTTCGAAATCAAACGCTGTCGTAACCATTGCCATATCCATATATTATCTCCAAAAATATTTTATTTAATTCTTTATGATCGAGTTGTTCATAAGTGTATACGAAACTGACGCCATTTCAGGTGTAAAAAAAGCCTGATCTGGATAATTATTTAATACGATCACTTTCATCTTTAAATTACCATTTCTATTCCTTGTAAAAGCGTAATCCTTCATGTATGATTAAGGCATCTGTATCATAATCAACACATTACCCTGTCATTGTAATAAAGCCATGAATACTCCTACACAACCACTCTACGAATCACACCCACTTACCCCCGATCGATGGCCTGATTTGAAAACTTTGTTTGGTAAAAGCGGCGCCAGCGGCGGTTGTTGGTGTATGTTTTGGCGGTTACCGCATGCCAAATTTATAAAAATGAAGGGAGAAGAAAATTGTCAGGCGTTTAAATCACTGGTGGAAGCCGGCCCGCCGCCCGGATTATTGGCTTACGCCGGAAACAACCCGATTGGCTGGATTGCTCTTGCACCACGTTCCGAGTATAACCGCCTGGAAAAATCGCGTATCCTGCGTCCTGTTGATGAACGCCCGACTTGGTCAATTACATGCTTTTATGTTGCCCGTCCTTTCAGAAAAAAGGGAGTGACATTAATGCTCTTAAAAGCGGCAGCGCAATACGCACGCCAGCAGGGAGCTTCCTTGCTGGAAGGCTACCCCATTGATACCACAGGCCAGGAGAAATTACAAGATTCCTCTATTTATACAGGGATCATGTCAGCATTTATCCGGGCTGGTTTTGTTGAAGTCGAAAGACGTTCCCCAACCCGTCCAATCATGCGGCTTGATTTGATTTAAGTTTAATGGAGGTGAACCTTGCATAAGTCATTTCTATCTACATTTTTCTTACTCATGGCTATTCTAATGATCTGTTCAGGTTGCACCGCCAAAAAAGACTATGACCTTTGCAGGTATTCAGAGGATATGGGGATATGCGAAGGACGCTATTACAATTTGAAGGGCATAAAAACTTATACTGTGACGGATAAACGTATTATCGCTTATAATCCAGTCAGAGTTGGGATAGAAATTAAAGTAAAGAAAGGTAAAGCCGAAGTCAGCGTCACTGCCCACGAGGGGACAAAAACCTCGGTGAATGTTAAGGAAGGCGAATCAGCCACGATCAACGAATGGGTGGAGACCAGCAATGGAACATTCGATGTAAAATTTGAAGCAAAAAGTGCAGAAGCTGTTGAAATTTATTACGGCATCAGTTACCAGATACCAGCTCAATAATCATTTATTATTCACCGTTTTTCATTGAGATAAATAACCCAAGTTGCCACCCGGCTGTCATCGCGAGTCTCGGCAGAATGTCGAGGCGCGGCAATCTCGGATTTTGATGTTGAGACTGCTTCGTCGGGCAAAAAGCGCCCTTCTCGCAGCGACAAACGCAGAGATTATTGTCAAAGCAGCAACTTAAGTTAAATATGATTCTTCTTTAGGGTTCTGATAACATTTTTGCGTTGAGAGCGGCATTTCCATAATATTGCGTATAAGAACTAATATGCCCATTGAAGTTTTCATATAGCTTCTGAACATAAGGATCATAGCGCCCCAATTTCATAAACCCGTCACTTTGGAAATAGCCACCTCCAGGGTCACTCCCGTCCAGATAACCCGCAAAAGTCGGCGTGTCATAAGAACCATTCCAAAGTACTTTCAACAGCAAATTGATTAAACCCTGCATGTCAGCGTCATTCCAGTAAATGCCCAATTCATGCGCCTCAACCAGATAAGAAACCACATTATTGGCGTGACTGGTGTCCTGGCCAGGTTGTTTCTTTTTCCCAAAAACGGAGTCCCAAAAATACGCCGACTCATCGACAGGATTAGCTATGATCTGTTTGCGAAGAGACGAATTCTGATAAGGTTTTAGATTCGCATTAACCTTGTAAGTGATTTCCTTATAAAGCTTGCGATTCTTCGAACTGGAGGTAATCAACGATAATTCCATTGCAATATAAGCCCAATGAGAGACCATATTCGTTGTGCCTCCCAATAGATAACGCGGCCCACGCGTATACCATTTTTCAAAAACGTTCTTCTCAGTAAATTTTAAAATGGTTTCATACACTTTACGATATTGCGGATCATCGTAAAGCGCCGGCGTCTGGCGTATGATCCTGAGCATGCGGCAAACATAACGAAAGAAATAACTCTCTATCAACGGCGATTCTTTACCTTCAGGGCCAAGTCTATCTTCATATAGCCCCCACCCCAAATACGAATCGCCCCATTCATTCCCTTCAAGGTTTTTTACCGGGACTGCATTATCAATGACATTAATGGCATATTCAATTGCCCTGTCCAGGTATTTTGTATTTCCGGTGGCCTGGTACATGGCAAGATTACCATCCAGGGCATAAGCCAGGGAATACATGCGGGCGCTGTTGGCAGTTTTACTATTGCTTTCATATTTTTCATGCTCTTCATCCCATTTGCTTAAAAACTTTGCTTCCCAATCTGTGACCGACATGGAATAAACAGGCGTGGGAGTCGGAGTAACCGTGGGTGTTGGCGTGAAAGTTGGGGTTGAGGTGAGCGTTGGCGTCGGTGTTGCAAACAAACCACTGACCGCCTGGCTGACATTGCACAAAGCCATCGGGAGAAATAAAACGATCAACAAGGCAGCGTTGGAGCGGCGGAGATGAGTCATCATGGCGTCTCGTATGCGCCAATATCGCAGCGGCCTCCTTGAGATCGAGGATTACCCCTTTGATCAGTTGTGAGTAAATTACCATTGGCATCGGTGCAACCTGAAGTATTCCCAGCATTAATCGCCGGGCTGCCGCTCAATAATGCGTGCGTATAAGTAGGCCCCCCATTATCCTGCAAAGCCGCAACCATGGGGCTGGTGCTGACCCAATCGCCGGTGGCTGTCGTCAATGAACACCCGGTGGTGTTTCCGAACATATTATAGCCTTGTGAAGTAATCGGGCCATAACATTCAGGTTTACCAAAATTGCTGATATTACCCGATAGAATCGTATTTTTTAAGCGAACAGCGCCGGCCCCGCTGGCGTATAGACCGCCCGCGCTGCCAAAGCTTAAACCGCTGGCAGCATTGGCAACTATTGTGGTGCTGGCTATATCTGCCTGGGTAGCATAGATACCCCCGACATCCGAACCCGTATTGCTGCTGATTGTGCTGTTTTGAATCACAGCGCCACTGACGATATAAACACCACCGGTTCCACCAGCGCTTACATTACCACTTATCGTGCTGCCTTCCATGTACAATCCGGCATTGGCAACAACGCCGCCAGTCCCTTTTGTAACCGAGTTATTCTTCACCGTAGTCTGGTAAAGGGTCAGATAACCCTGGGCAGTCACACCACCTACACTGGGAGTCGATCCGCCAACAGAGTTCCCGCTGATTGTGCTGTTAACTATGGTAACCGTTCCCGAATTCGAGCCAATGCCGGTTCCAGTATTTCCCGTAACGATGCTGTTATAAAGCGACAGATTTCCTCCTTCAACTCCAATCCCGCCGCTGAGACCGTTTTGTATTGTAACGCCGCTAATGAAGGCCGAGAAACTGGCGCTGGATTGCGGTTTGCGCACATTGAAGACCTGGTCGAGGCGTCCGGCATCAATAATTGTAATACCGCTGCCTGCGCCGGTAAGCGTCAGGCTGTCGAGGATATCCAGATCGCCGGTAGCACAGCCATCTTCTCCGGCACCCGCAAGGGTCAGTCCATAGTTTCCCATTGGTAAGAAAATTTGATCAGGGCCAGGATGCGCATTAGCTTCCATGATCGCCGCTCGCAACGTACAGGCGCCGCTGCCAGAAGCGCAAGTTCCATCTCCCGGATTTGCATCCACAGCATCATCATTACTGTTGACCGTATAACCGCTGAAGGGAGTAGAGCTGGGTTGAGAGGTGGTTGTTGGGGCGCTGGTAAACGTCGCCGCAGATGGTATGGTTGCTGAAGGAATTGTGGTCGGGGCCGTCGTTCCGGTCGGGCCAACCGTTGAGGTCGGGCCTGAAGTGCTGGTTGCTGCTGTCGTACCGGTTGCACCTGTCGTTGCTGTTGGGGCGCTGGTATTGGTACGAGCCGTTGTCGCTGACGGCGCGGTTGTCCCTGTCGGGGCGCTGGTCGTCGTTGGCCCCGTCGTACTGGTCGGGCCTGTGGTCTTCGTAAGCGTTTTAGTGGAAGTTGGCCCGCTGGTCTTCGTAATCGTTGAGGTTACAGTGACGGTAGTCGTGCCAGGGGTGCCTGTCACAACAGTAGTCGTCGGTATTCGAAGAGTCTGACCGGCTGTCAGTTTATCATTGACCGACATATTATTTGCGGCAGCCAGCGCTGTTGGATCAATATCGCCATAATAACAGGCAATCGAATAGAAAGTATCACCTGCTTTGACGGTATAGGTGGTGGAATCAGTATGCGCATGCAACGCCCGCGTGTAAGGAAAAGGCGTACCATTTTGCGGTATCTTTAATGTCGTACCGGGTGGAACATATTCCCCCTCACTGATATTATTGAGGGCAAGTAATTCAGTAATACTGACATTAAATCGCCGGGCAATGCAATAGGGATATTCTCCCGACTGTAACGTATAATTTTCTGGTATTCCTGGTGTTACTGTCACGGTCATCGTCTTTGTAGAAGTGGAACTCGGGATCAAAGTCGGGGCGACGAAAGTGGGAATCTTGGTATCGGTGCTTTTTACCGGTGTGACAGTCATCGTCTCGGTTGCAGGGGGCGTGATCGTTTCTGTTGCCGTTGATGTCGGCGGATAGGTCAATCGCGTCCAATTGAAATAGGAAGCTGCCGACCGCCGGCAACTCGTCAACAATAAAAATCCAGTCATTATTAAGATAAATAGCGTTATGGTTCGTCTTCGATCCATGTCACACCTTATTGTTTGGTTAACAAATCTTCAATGTCATGAGCGAATGTTTCATAAATATTCATCCACCCGTAAGACACTTCCCATAATGAAGTACCGCCAATCTCGATCTGTTTCCGAGAACATAAATGTCCACCCATCGCTTCATAAAAAGCCCGCCCACCGCGATTTTTCTCCAGAACCCAGACTATCATCGACTCAAGCCCATCATCCAACAACTTTCTTGCCACATGCTTGAAGAGATTTGCGCCAAGACCTTTTCGTTGAGCTTCCTTCAACAGATAAATCGCATACAATTCACCTTGATAAACATTTTCATTTCCCCGGACAGGACCCGCTGAGGCAAAAGCAACCAATTTGCCGCGCGGCTGTTCTGCCACATAACAAAACGCGGGATTATCAGGATCAATAAACATTTGGATTAGAAATTCAATTCGATCAGTGGTTTGCATTGAATCCAGGTAACTATCGGGAATAATTCCCCGGTAAGTGGTTTGCCAGCTTCTTACCCGCACTGAGGCAATTGCTTCAGCATCAGCGCTAACTGCTTGACGAATGAACATTATCCAATCCTGTCTAATGCTTTCCTTTCTTAATTCGAAAGAGAAAGCTTACATTTTAGTTTATTCAAGTCTATATCTCCAGTTCCCCGCGTAAAACCGCGACAGCGCTGCCCCCCACCTTGACCGTTTCAATATCGTGACGAGGGCCGACAACTTCCACACTGGCCTCGCCCGGACGGCCAATCCAATGTCCCTGTTCGGCAATAAAACATGGCTGATCAATCATTTCATAATGCCATAAATAGGCAGCCATGCCGCCGGTAGCAGAACCCGTAAATGGATCTTCAAATGTATCAGGCGGCACTCCGAAATGGCGAGCAAAGGTTTGTCCGCGTTCTGTAACACCTTTCAGGCAAAAAAGATGGGGACTAAAAAAATCTGAACGGGCGCGCTATGCTGAATATGCAGCCACATTCACTTGCGCGCGCCGCACCGCCGCATGAGCACGCAATGGGAGCATCAATTGTGGTGTACCAGTGCTTACTGTCTGAACCGGAGCGCCAGGTAATACATCTGCCGCCTGCAAACCAAAGATATTCGCCACCACTGCTGGGTCATGCAAGCTCAGGAACACCGGTTTCTTCTGAGACATCACAATACGAGTGACCTGCCCAGAATGAGCATAAATATCAACCGGTATCACGCCGACTTTTAATTCCAAAGTTATCCGGGTAACATCATCACGCAAAGTCACCCGGCCTGAATTTACAAGCGCATAAACTGTGGCTATTGTAGGATGTCCGGCAAGGGGAATTTCTTCCGCAGGAGTAAAATATCGAACCCCAAAATCAGCATCCTCTGATTGAGATATAAAAGCCGACTCCGACAGGTTCATCTCACGAGCAATTGCTAACATCGTGTTGGCATCAAGGTCATCCGTATCGAAGAATACAGCACAAGGATTACCGCCTAACGGATAAGTCGTAAATGCATCAACTTGAAGCATTGATAGTTTCGTCATAGTAAATAACCCTTCACTTTATTATAACCATGTGAGATAAATTTAAAAATAAAATTAGGATGAAGAAATCCTGCTTATTATAATGGAATAATCATTAACGACTCATCGCCTCATCATTAGATAATCTAATAACCGTTGTTTCAATTTCTCTTTATAGAAGGCATCGCTTTCTCTTCTCGGTTATAATTATCGGGTTATCCATTCACGAATTCTCGTAAGAACAAAGTGATATTTTGTGGACAAAAATCTGTCTTACACAAATCCAGTGATCCTGTCGCCAGAAACTGACAGGCGCAATTTTCGTCTGGGTGTTTTGAATGGCATTCTTTATCTCGTAGGGGACGCGCTGGTCGATGCCACGTTAGTTCTGGTTGCCTTTCTAAGCTACCTCACCCAATCACCAATTCTATTAGGGATGGTCGTGCCGATTCGTGATGGCGCCTGGGCGCTGCCACAGCTTTGGGTTTCAACATTTTTACAAAATTATCCCCGCAAGTTGCGCCTCTACCAGATGATGAGTTATGTCAGTATGCTCGCCTGGTTCTTACTGGTTCTGTCAATCTTTTTAATCAAAGATCATACCTGGCTGCTGGCAGCTTTTTTTATCGCCTATACAGCATTTAATTTCACTGGCGGCATTCGCGGCTTGCCCTTTCTTGAAGTTATCAGCAAGATTATTCCATCCCGTCGCCGTGGTGAATTCTTTGCCTGGCGATTTGGCGTAGCTGGCATTATCAGCGTCGGTTGCAGCGCTTTGGTCCGCTGGCTGATAAATCCTGATGGTCCACTACCCTTTCCATACAATTTTGGCGTGCTGGCAACTTTTTCTCTCGTACTGATCAGTATTGGTCTTCTCTTGTTCTGCAATGTAGAGGAGCCGCCCGATATTCAAGTACAACCACGCACTTCATTCATCAAGCAATTTCAACACGCCAACCAATTCATACATTCTGACGCCAATTTCCAACGTTTCATTATCATGCAATCGATGGTTATGATTGCCGGTGTCGCCACACCGTTCTTCGCTGTTTTTGTCCAGCAAGAATTCGGCGTTTCTAAAGCAATGGTGGGTATATACCTGGGTGTTACAATAGCAGCCAATGTCATCTCTAATATTGTTTTCGGAAGTCTGTCGTCACGAATTGGCAACCGGATTTTAATGATGATAGCTATCAGCACAGGACTGGTCATGACGGGCATAGTCCTTTTCCTTGCGGTAGCAGGCAACCCCTTACACCTGACAGCGCAAGTTGCTGCTTATTGGCTGATACCTGTATTCATTTTATCGGGAATGCGCACAACTGGGGTGGGTATTGCTGCCAACAGCTTATTGCTGGATATCGCTCCCGCTCATTCACGCTCGCTGTATCTGGGTTATTCGCAGACTATTATGGGCGTAGTTTTACTGATTGGCGGGTTGAGCGGATGGCTCGTCAAACAAGGCGGATTAGTCACATTGCTGATCGTAACTTTTTTGGCGCATTTTCTGGCGCTGCTGGCAGCAATACGAATGACCGAGCCGAATAAATTACTGGATCAGCCAGGTTAATAATTACATCGAATATTATTTATTTGATCAACATTATTTCTTGTGCTATAATCAATTTATCCCAATCAATCGTAAATTTAAATAACTGATCCTTTACACACTATTTGAGGGAATAAGTATTCTTTAGTGATGTGATTGCTTTTTGTCATTTATAAAAAACATAGAGGAGGAGTTTTATGTACAATCACCTGTTGAAGATGCAAAAAAGATTTTATCATTTCCTCGTTTTTATCAGCATCATCGGATTACTTTTTTATTTCACAGATGAAGTCCAAGCCCAGACTGCTAAACCAGATTTACCAGTCGATGATTTCGCTTCTGCCACCTACGAAGGTATTTCTGAATGGCAATATACTTCTTCGATGAATACTGCCCGGAGAGGATTTGGCGCGGCAGCATCAAATGGATACATTTATGTCCTGGGTGGTCAAGACTCCGGATGGAATAATATCGGAAGTGTGGAATATGCCCACGTTGAATCAAACGGTTCGCTGAGCGCATGGCAAACAACAACAGCGCTGACAACTTCAACCGCATTACCAGGCGCAGCCGTTTACAATGGATACATTTACATCGTGGGCGGATATACGGATAAAGCGTCAAATATTGTAGAATATGCCGCAATAAACCCCGATGGATCACTGGGTACTTGGACACCCACCAGCGCTCTCATTCAGGGCAGGGTTGGCCCTGGTGTAGTTGCCGTTAATGGCTACCTTTATGCAATTGGTGGAGACGACGCTGGTGGAAATGCCTTCTCGAGTGCAGAATACGCCCCAATCAATCCCGATGGTTCTCTGGGAACATGGCAAACCACAAACAGCATGCCCCAACCTCGACAAACTTTTGGCCTGGCAGCATCGAACCAGACAATTTACGCGCTCGGCGGCAGGTCAGATGGCAGTTACCTCAATAGCGTGAATTACGCCGCAATCAATTCGGATGGAACACTTTCTACCTGGCAAACGACCTCTACAATGACCAGTTCACGCGTCTCATTTGGCGCAGAGCGTATGGGCGCTTATGTCTTTGCTGTTAGCGGGTGGAATGGCGGTTCCAGCAGCGCTCCGTTAACGAGCGTTGAGTATGCAGCAATACAGGCTGGGGGTGGGTTGGGAAGTTGGAAGACAACCAGTCCACTCAATAAAGGGAGGGAAGATCTCAGAGTTGTCGCATCAGGTAATTACCTCTATGCGATTGGCGGAGGAAACGCCTATGGCGCTCTTTATAACAGCGTTGAGGTTACGACATTTTCTGCAAAACCACTCAAAACCCCCGTACTCCGCTCCCCCAAAAATAAAACAATGGTGGACAAAAACCCCACATTGTTATGGACAGCAGTAGCCGGGGCGACTCGATACAGTTTGCAGGTGGCAACAGATGCCGGTTTTTCGAATCTTGTAATAGATTCTGATGACATTACGACCACAACATACACGCCTGTTACTTCTTTAGATTTGAATCAGACTTTTTTCTGGCGAGTTAAAGCTTCAAATGACTCGGGCGCTGCCAGCGCGTGGAGTAATGTATTCCGCTTTTATACCGAGCCGGCGCAACCGGTTCCAAGTTCGCCCACCGATGGTTCATATCAATCAACATTAAAACCCAGTTTCACCTGGACTGATACTTCTAATGCAGGTCGTTATCAATTGCGTATATCAACCTCTTCGACATGTTCAGGAGGTAAAATATATACCGCTGCTGGTTTAAGTTACACCATAAAAACACCTCTCAAACCAGGGAAAACCTATTATTGGGTAATACGCGGAAAAGGCATTGCAAAGAAATATGGCGATTGGTCAATATGCAGCAGTTTCATCGCTCCTCCAGCTCGACCGGTTCTTGTTTCACCAAAGAATGGGAAGACCATAAAAACAGACCTCCCAACTTTGATATGGAAACCGGCAGCCGGCGCCAACGAGTATCTGTTACAACTGGCAAGCAGCCCTGACTTCAGTACTGGCTTAAAGGAATGGAATATTACGGATGGCGCAAGATATACACTGACCACCAATCTGTATGATGGCGCTTATTACTGGCGAGTTAAGGCCAGTAATACAGGTGGAGAGGCCTCTGAGTGGTCGAAAGTGTACCGGTTCAAAGTAACAGGTTTTGGCTCGCCTTCTGGAAGTGAGTAGTATTCAGCTCCGCTTTTGACAAATGTTTTTAATTACATTCGGCTTGGGAAAATATGCATCATATCCCAGCCGAATGTTTTTTATATAGAGTATATTCGTCATCCGCTTTCAATGGCCGTCCACTTATGGGCAGGTTGGCTAACGCTTCAACACCTCCATCCTTCCAGCGGTCAGTCCCGCCATATATATACATCCAAACTACTACTTCGATTTCTTCGACAGAACAGGAAAACCCTGGAAAACGATCATGGTTTTCGCCTTTATGAACTTGTATTGTTTCTGCAAAAATTATTTTCTGCTTAGAAAAACCATCGATATAATATGTACGCCATCGTAGCGCGTGATCCAAAAACCGGTGAACCATCTAATCAAATCGGTTTACAACGAGCTCCTGGTCGATAATTGATAATTGAAGTAGGCAATAGGCTGCCTGATCCGGCTCGATGGTATGGCGCATGAATTGCTGACGGCGGTTTTCCCGCGCCTGCCAACATGATGACAGAGAAGCATTCTGGTCGAAAATCTATTGTCAGCGCTTAAAGTGGTTCAAAACATAAAGGGTTTATAGTGCAGCGACCCGGAAATTATTAAGAAATTTTGTTCACTCAGTACTCCAGCGCATATCTTTCGAAAAATTCCCAGATGATCTTATTACCATTGATTTTTAATATGGGGTCCTGTCCAGTATTGGCGCCGGTTCCGTTTGGATAAGTATGTCCTCCGCCATCGATTGTGTAGAGCAACACTTCAACCCGATCGCGACAACCCTGCCAGGCTTCGATTTGCACGCCGTCCTGATTTGAAAGGGTTTCCGGATGTGGAGCGCAACCGTTCATGACGCCCCAGTTTGCCGCCCAATCTTGAATAGGAGGCCAGACATCTGGCGATTGGTTGAGCAAGTCAAGATTGCTGACGCCATCGTAAGGAACAACATGGTCATCGTATCCGTGAAAAGCGAGCACGGGCATTGCCCGTTTGGGTGAGCAAATAGCAGGATAGGCGTAAGCGCCTGAGACCGGGGCGATCGCCGCGATCTGATCAGACAGCTCGCAGGCGAGTCGGTTTGCCATCCCCCCACCCATCGAAAAACCGGTAACATAGACGCGCTTGCTGTCTATGGCGCAATTTTGCTTGAACAGCGCTATCAAATCGCGAATGAAAATGACATCGCCGTTATCCATACCCGGATTTAGATTCCATTGCGTCGGTTTGCCCAATCCTTGTGGATAAACAACAATAAAGCCAGATCGGCTTGCCTGGTGTGAAAGCCCGGTCATCAATTGTTGATCGTAAGCAGTCATCGGATAACCGTGCAGACTGAAAACCAGGGGTGTTTTCCCGTTGGGCAGGTACCCTGAAGGAATGAAGGTACGGAACTCACGCTCAATATCATTTGAAATGATTTTACGGACAGACGCGCCGGGTTTGCAATCCCACCTGGGAAGATCCTCTGGCAGCGGAGGAGTTGGTATTGGCGTGAGAGTTTCGGTGGGAATGGGTGTAAGGGTGGGGGATAAGAAAATCGGCAAAAGAGTAGCCGTTGGAACAGGCGTTTCTGTTTGCACTGGAATCTTAGTGAAAGCCTCAAGTGTTTGCGTGCTGGTATCGGAAGTTGCCGCGGATGTCGAAACGAGCGCAGCAGAATTGATGATGGATGACAGATTACATCCTGACAGAATCAATAAGGTGGTGATTTCGACAACGGCGCGACAATGATTAAATAAGATCTTCATTATCACCATTAACTGAGCGTACTTATATCACTTTAATTCGAGATGACACATAAATTATAAATTTTTGCTTTTATTGCGAAGGATCACCCCTATGGGATACGCTGCGCTAAACGGCTGACATCATACCCAAGAGGTAAGCAAACTCTTTCAAAAGATAAGAGAGACTGCTTCTCTCTCAAAGAGGGTTCGCCCTTGCGAGACATCGCTTCGCTTGCAGTAACAAAAATGGATAGTTTTTCCTAAATCCCAGCTCATATTAAATAGCAAATATTACCTGACTATTAATGCTACATTTTACACGGTTTTTAGTGAAAGCATACAATTTATGCAGGATTAAATCAGGCTGCTCGTTGATTCTTTTTGCCAGGTTGAGCAAGGATAAGACATTCCGCTGCAGCATGATAACAAAAACGGTAAACCTTTTCCAGAGCGAAAAATGAAGACGGT
>CAZDAW010000073.1:0-18028 GCA_964503685.1 uncultured Anaerolineaceae bacterium
CCTGTTAAATCAAAAAGGTTTCGAGCCTTTTATAATTTGCCCGAAACCCTTCTATCAACATGCCAACTATTTGCTATAATATGTTTTTCTGTAAGTCTCTTACAGCTTCACCACAAAATCGAGGTTGCTCGGGTGGTCGGGGTTAAGTCCCTTTGCCATCGAGCGTTCATAAGCCACCATCTGTCCTACCGGCAGGTAGAGTACGTTGCGCAGGCGTTCATCCAGCCCGGATTGGAAGGCCATATCCTGGCCGTTTTCGCCGATCTCAAGGATGCGCCCGCCCATATCGCGCAATTCATTCAGAACGGCAATCTCTTGAGAGCGATTGGCTTCTGAAAGCAGGCCTACCACGAGGGTGGAGGGGGTAACCATCGATTTCGGGCCGTGGCGAAATTCCATGAAGTGGAATGGCTCGCTGTGGCTGAGAGTCATTTCTTTCATCTTGAGGCTGAGCTCGCAAGCCAGCCCATAGCGGGGACCTGAACCAAGGAAGTAAAAACGGTCGATCTTCATATCCGGGCCGATCTTTTGCGCCAGCGGCGCGCTCTTTTCCAGAACGCGCTGTCCGTTTTCGGGGAGTCTGGATAACGCTTCAAATCCCTTGTCATTGCCTGTCCATATTTGCACCAGGGCGACAGTGCTGAGGTAGAGTGTGGAAAAGGCCCGCGTCTGCGCCACACTCTTTTCTGCGCCTGACGGGAATACCAGATTGAGTTTGCCCATCTTTGCCAGCGGGAATTCGTTGTAACAGGAAAGGGTGACGATATCGCCGCGATTGCTGGCCTTGAATGCCTCGCAGGCGCGCAGTGTTTCGCTGGTTTCCCCAGAACGACTGACTGCGATCAGCAGCACACGTTCTTTCTTCGGGTAGGATGCTTCCGGGTAAAGCCATAACTCTGAGGCGGGAAGGCCGCGCGCTGTGATTCCGCTTTGCTCCTGAAAGAGAGAAGCGGCTGCATAAGCCAGATAGTAGGTGGATCCACAACCCGTAAAGATGACCTGCTCATAGGTGTTGGATTGCCATAAACTGCGGATGGATTGCTGCTGGCTTCGGAGTACGTCCAGCGCTGCAGCCCAGGCATCGGGCTGAGAGAGAATTTCTTTATGGGTGTGATATCCACGATTTTCCATGTGAGTGGTAAATCCTTTCCTGTTGGTCAATTTTAAAAAAAGATTCTAATCATGCTTCGAGGCAGTCTGAAATCGAACATAAGCTATTCAAAAACTCACAATAATTATACCTGTTTTGCGTTAAATTACAAGATTTAATGGTGTATTGTGATTATTAATGATTGATTATGCTTGACTTTCTCCTGACTTTTATGCTTTATTGCCCGGCAAAACACTGGTCGTATAGGCTGCATGATGGATGTGCATCCGAATAATCAACGTGTTGGCAAACCTGGCTGCCGAATGGTGTGGTTATTAGCCTTGAGCGCGAAAGTCTTTGCTTATAACTCGTTTCTGCTTTTAATCGGTTATTAATTTTGCCTGAACAAAATCTAAATAATTCTCGGTTATGATCAGAATAGTTGTTTACACCTATTAATTTACTCAAATTGCTACCTTAACAATCATCTCAGCGTTTGTCACTGCGAGAAGGTCGCTTTTTGCCTGATGAAGCGGTCTTAACATCAAAATCCGAGATTGCCACGCCTCGACAGAATGCCGGGGTTAATGACAGCCAGGCGGCAACTTGGATTCATTTATAGGTGTAGAGCAACTGAAAAAAGAACGAGATGTATGGAGAAAGAATGATGAAGAAGATAAATCTTTTTATTGATATTGGCATCCTGATCGCTTTTTTGATCGCTTCTGAACCCCGCATCCTGGGTGAAAATATCCACGAATGGTTCGGGGTGGCTCTGGGTGTTGTGCTGTTCGTTCATTTGTTGCTGCATTGGGATTGGGTAGTGAAGGTGGGGGGGCAGTTTTTTAAGAAATTGTTTAAAAACTCAAAATTGAAATTTGTCATTGACGTTCTGCTCTTTATTGGCTTTACTGTCATCATATTCAGCGGCTTGATGATCTCCCGCAGTGTTCTTCCCGCCCTGGGCATTACCGTAATCCCCAACCGGTCGTGGAGGATGATTCACTCGACTGCCACCAATTTGACTCTATTTATGGTTGCTCTGCATTTTGGGTTGAACTGGAAATGTGTGGTCGATATGTTCAAATGTTATCTGATTGACCCATTCCGTAGCGCGTCTAAGACGCAACAGCAATCGGCGGTTGTTCCGGTGGAAATCAGTGAAGAGTAATGACTATGGTGAAATTATGTTAAGAATAATGGGCAGAATCCTTATTATCTTACTGTTGGCAGCGACGATTTCAGGCGGGCTTTACTGGTTAGTGAACAGCAACGTCATCAACCTGGCGCAATCTGAAGGCGGCATGGGCGGCCCTCAATTTGAGGGCGGGAGACTTGGTGAAGATACATCTGGTTTTCCTCAATTTGAGGGTGAAAGACCGGAGGGCCAACGCGGAATGAATGGGCAGCGGCCTGGCGCTGGCCAGGGTTTTGGTGAGCGGCGCGGTGGTCGCGGCGAGTCTTTTTCGCTCATGTCGCTGATGGGAATCCTTCAAAAAATCCTCGTTATTGCCCTGGTTACCCTCCTCGTGACCCTGGTTCCCAAGATCGCCTCCAGAGTATCTGGCAGGAAGCCTCTTCGTACTTTATGATTGTTCACATTATCGCTGAAATCCCCGCCTGTTTAAGAAGCTCCCGTACTCCGGGAGCTTCTTATTTATAATCAATCATCGGCTGAATTTGATGGCGAAGAACATGAGTCGCAGATGTATATGGAGAAACCATGAAGTGATTGGTGAGTGTCGCTGTCAGGCGTAAAATATCGGCCGGGGCAACTGCGTTCGAAAAACGAGATTCGCTCTATAATGTATTTGCTGGAAAATGATCAGGAGGGAGTATGGATCCTTTGTTGATTGTCGGATTGGGAATTGGGCTGGTCAACGCGATCAATGAAATCGCCAAAATTGGCGTGTACGAACCCGCACTGGAACGCGGATTGGAAGGGCTGCGTAATTGGGTGAGGCGCGGCTATGACGAAAAGCAGGATGCTGAAGAATTGCGCCGGTCAATTGGTAAGGCGCTGGACGAACTGAAAAAGCGATACCCTGTTGACGATCCGCAGCGTCTGCTGGCGGTGTTGAAGTTGACCGGCCTGAATCAGGAACAGCATACGGCTCTGGCCGCGGCCGCCCTCGAAATGGGACAGCTTAACCCTTCGACGATCCCTGACGATTTAATGAACAGCTTGGGTCTGGAAGATACACAGCGCGAGATGCTGGCACGCTTTCTATTCCACCTGCGTCGGGAGTTGTTTGCGTCTCTGAATTATCGGGATGCTATCACTTATGCCAATGATCTGGATCAGCGCGGCCAGCTTGCCGGATTGAGCCAGAAAATTCTTGACCTGAATAATCAGGCCGCATCAGCCATGACCCTCTTGCAGGCGATGGCCAAATCGCGGCGCCTTGCCATAAATGAGCCAGAGATGCTCAAAGAATACCTGGCGTGGGCGTGCGAACGGTGGGGCAGCGTGACCCTGCCGCTGATCCGCAAACGTTCCGGCGATATCGTGCATACCCGCCTGAAACAGGTTTATGTGCCGTTGCTCATGCGCGACCTGGCGGCTGAAGAAAAAGCTCAGAAACAACTGGCAAAACGCAAAAAACCTGCGCTGGCCGGCGAAAAGATTCCAGCGCCGGCCAGCCTTGGGGAAGTGTTGGCCAGACATTCCCGCTTCATCCTGATCGGCACACCCGGCTGCGGCAAGACCACCCTTCTGTTGCGCGCTGCCCTGGCATTTGCCGAGGGACGCGCCGATCAGGACCTGAATTGGGGAAAGAAGCCGCTGCTGCCCATTTTTGCCCGCCTGCGTACTTTTGGCGCCTTCCTTTCCCAACATCGCGAGGAATACCCGGCGCCCTGCCCCGGCGCACTGGCGACGTTTTTTGAAAACCAGTACCGCGAGGCGATGCATAAGGATCTCACGGCAGATTTCTTCGACCGCCGCCTGGAAGAAGGCGACTGCCTGGTGCTGCTGGATGGCTTGGATGAGGTCGCTGATAATCGCAGCGAAGTTGCCCAGTACATCAAGGAGTTCATCATTTATTATGGGAAAAAGCCCGGTAACTGTTTTGGCTTGAGTTCGCGCCCGCGTGGTTACGAAACAGTGGAGTATTATCTGCGGCCAGCTAACCTGGCGGCGGTGGAGGTGCGCCCGCTGGATGAAGAAGGAATCCGCGAGTTGACCGGTAATTTGTTCATGTTAATCGAGCCGGATACGGAAAAACGCAAACAGGATGCCGAGGGACTGGTTCAATCGATTCTTGATTCTGAGGATTTAAGCGACATCGCCTCCATTCCCCTGTTTTGCTCGGCGCTGGTGCAGGTCTATAAATATCATGGGGCGCATCTGCCCGAACGGCGCGTCGAAGTGCTGGATGAAATCGTCGATCTGTTGCTCGGATTTTGGAAGGCTCAGGAAGCCGTAGCGGATACGGAACGGCTGGCAGCGGATGACGGCACTGGTAAGTTCCATACTTTAGAAGAATCTGTTAATGTCAAGCGCCAGCGTCTGAGTTTTCTGGCTTACCGGATGCAGGAAAACCACCTTGCGGCGATTGAGGCTGCGGCCGCGGTGGAATTGCTTTCGCAATATTTGATGGAGCGCGAACGTGTTAAGGACGCTGACACTGCCTGTCAATGGGCGGAAGGATTTTTACTCAACTCGCATGAGCGCAGTGGACTGCTGGTGGAACAGGAAACAGGTATTTATGCCTTTCTCCATAAGTCCTTTATGGAATACCTGGCCGCCACCTGGCTGGTGAGCCGCAATGAAGTAATTCCAACAGTGTTGGCTCACCTGGAAGATAAGGATGATTGGTGGGAGACCGTATTGCGGCTGGCTGGGGCGCATCCCAAATTGTCGGAGGGATTCAAAAGCGACCTGATTTGCCAGCTTCTCGAACGCGCTGGCAAGGATGGAAACCCCGACGCACGCGCCGCCGCGCTGGTTATGGCCGGTAAACAGGCTGTGGATATGGCCGAACATCTGCCCGGCCCGGAACACGAAGCTGTGGAACAGGAACTGCTGGACGCCATACAAGGAATGACCTTTCGAGCGAAGGAACGCGCCCGCATGGGCAGACTGCTGGGCCGGCTTGGCGACCCGCGCCCGGAGGTGACCACCCTTGAAGCGATGCAATTCTGTTTCATCCCGTCAGGCCCCTTTTATATGGGTCAAGGGAAAGATGCGTATGAGGAGAATGCGCCGGATTTCTGGCTGGGGCGTTATCCAGTGACCAATGCTCAGTTTAATTGTTTTGTGGAAGCTAACGGTTATGCGGAAGAACGTTATTGGGATGAAGCCCAAAGAGCCCAATGTTGGAAAGAAGGACAATTTATGGGGCGCTGGGATGATGTGGGGAGGACGCGCCCGATGCAGTATGGAGTACCTTTTAACATTGCCAACCACCCTGTGGTTGGGGTGAGCTGGTACGAAGCCTGGGCTTTTACGTTGTGGCTGGATGAAATGGTTCACGAGCGCGGCTGGCTGCTGGAAAACTGGCGGGTGACCCTGCCCGACGAAAGGCATTGGGAAAAAGCGGCGCGCGGCGGGCTGCATATCCCTGAAAATGAAAAACAAATCTATGCGCTCAAGGAAATCCCTGCCGAATTGCCCAAATTGAAACTGGTGGATAATCCGTTGCCCGGGCGCGTTTACCCCTGGGGTGATGAATTTGACACGGAAAAGGCCAATGTGAATGAAACCGGAATCGGCGGCGCCAGCGCAGTGGGCTGCTTTCTGCAGGGCGCCAGCCCCTATGGCGTTCTGGAGATGAGCGGTAATGTGTGGGAATGGCAGGAAAACTGGTTTGATGAATATCAGGATAACAAAGTATTGCGCGGCGGTTCGTGGTTCAGCGATAAGTTAAATGCGCATTGTTCACTTCGTCCCAGGTATTACCCTGGCGACAGGCTCAATTATTTTGGCTTTCGGCTCTCGATATGTAAAGCGCCTTAACAAACGCGGGTTTGTTAATTTTTCAGTTTTTCTACTGTAGGGTTGTGCTGGGCAAACTTATCTTGCTGTAGCGATTATTTTTAGTAATAACTTTCCCTCTGTGCAGAAATTAAATATCTCTCTATACCCTCAACAGCGACAGCATGGCAAAGAGTCCAAAACCGGCGATTGACGCCCCGGAAAGGCGGTTGATCCATACCATCACCGCCGCCGTCAGGCGGGAGCGGAAGATGCTGGTGAGGCTGCTGAGGATCACCCACCAGAAGGTTGAACCGCAGAAGACGCCTGCCACAAGAGTGAACGCTCCCAGCGACCTTTCGGTCTGGCTGACGGCGCCCATTCCGGCGAAGATGGCGATGAACATGAAAATCGTCGCCGGGTTGGAAAGGGTGAGCAGCAGGGTCGAGAAATAAGCGCCCGCCAGGTTTTTCTTTTCTGAATTGGCCGGACGCTCAGCCGGGCGGGTGAAGAAGGTCTTGACGCCCAGGTAGATTAAAAATAGTCCGCCAAATAATTGCAGCCAGAAATGCTGCCCGGTCAAAAATCCGGCAACGATGGTCAGGCCAAAACCGGCCACGCTGCCGTAAAGGGCATCGGCTGTTGCCGCTCCCAGACCGGAGACGATGCCGTGCAGGCGGCCGTCGGCCAGTGTGCGCCGGATGCACAACAGTCCGATCGGCCCGACTGGGGCAGCGATTGAAAACCCCAGGATCAGTCCTTTGAGAAAGAATGGTAATCCATACATGGTTGAGGCCAGTTTGTTCGATGTTAATCCGCTATGGTTTGCTGTGGTCGGTCATTCATTCATACTATAATACAACATGGGCGGCATCGAGGCCAGACGATTTTTACGGCGTTAGCCGCCCTCTACTTAAAAATTGAAAGCAAAATAAGCGATGGACGATAGAATTAATAGATTACTCGACAGCGTCGGGCGCAAACTCCTTGATCTTCTGCAGGAAAACGCTCGCCTTTCTTTGAGCGAACTGGGCCGGCTGGTGCACCTCTCGCCGCCAGCGGTTGGCGAGCGCCTGCGCCGGATGGAAGAAGCTGGCCTGATTTGCGGTTATCATGCTCAACTTGACCCCGATAAACTGGGGTTGCCCATCCAGGCTTTGCTGCGTCTGCGTACCCCTGCTGAAAAATATTCCAGGGTGCTGGCGGTTGTAGGCGAGCTTCCTGAAGTGCTCGAATGTTGCCACGTCACCGGCGATGATGCCTTCGTGATGCGCGTCGCCGCGGCTTCTACTGCTGATCTGGAAAAGGTGATAGCCTGTCTCAGTCCGTTCGGCGAGACGTCCACCGCGTTGATTCTCTCGACGCCGGTAAAAAAAGGATTACCTGTTTCTGATTTAAAAAAGCAGCTCTAAAATTTCTCGGTTTTTTGCAGCGCTTTCTGATGAGTTTTCTTTAGAACCCAAAACCTTCACCCAGGAAGATTTAAAGAAGTTCCCGGTTATCGGGGGTCAGGCGGGTACGAAGAAGCAGCACTGATAAGGTTACCGCGCCGGCTTTCTATAAGGGTATCCTCCTGAAACATCTGCCTAAGGAAAGAGGCGGCGCTGATTCGACGATAGGGGTTTAAATTGAAGCCAGAGTCGGTTATGCCATGACCTTCTTCTGTGATCAGCTTATCAACGGCGATTTATATTACCTGTGACCCTGCCACTGGCGACGATATCGAGTTCGATGGGCTCTTGCAAACCATTCTGGCTTATCACCCTAAAATTGTCCCGGTTCTGATCTTCGAGCGCTTCAGCGGTTTTGGCCTTAGTGCTGCGCAGCCGGTGGCTGTCATTCTGATCCTGGTGGTATTTGTTGTATTTATCCTGTTGCGCTCAATTTTGTTGATCGGAAAAGATGATTGAGCAGGTTGAAATAGTTGTTATAAATACTCGATTAAATATAAATTAAACAGACCCCTTCTCAAAAGGGGCGTCGTCTGATATGATTATTTTCTAAATGTGACCCCGACGATTGTCGGGGTCATTGTATGCAATTATTGTGTTTTGATTGGAAAGCAAGAAAATTATGTTGATCGAAAGAAAAGATTTACGCAATATCGCGATTGTGGCCCACGTTGACCACGGCAAGACCACCCTGGTCGATGGATTGTTGAAACAGGCCAGAGTGTTTCGCGAAAACCAGCAGGTGATGGAACGGGTGATGGATTCCAATGACCTGGAACGTGAGCGAGGAATTACCATCCTGGCAAAGAATACTGCCATCACCATCCCTGACCCGAAAACGGGTGAACTGGTTAAAATCAATATTGTCGATACCCCCGGTCACGCTGATTTCGGCGGGGAAGTTGAACGGATCATGAATATGGTCGATGGCGTCTTACTGCTGGTGGATGCCGCTGAAGGCCCGATGCCGCAAACCCGTTTCGTGCTGAAGAAAGCTCTAGAGCGAGGGTTATGCGCCATCGTCGTGATCAATAAAATGGACCGCAAAGACGCCGAACCTGACCGCACGCTCAATGAAACCTTCGACCTTTTTGTCGAATTGGGCGCTGATGACCGGCAGGCTGATTTTCCGGTGGTTTATGCAAATGCTATCACTGGTCAGGCTGGCCTGACTGAGGCGATGGGGCCGGACCTTCAGCCTTTATTTCAAACTATTCTCGAACGCGTCCCGCCGCCGAATGTTGATCTGGATGCGCCGCTTCAGGTGTTGGTGACGAATTTAAGCTACGATGATTATCGTGGAACAACCGCGCTGGGGCGAGTGTTTGCCGGTAAAATTCGCGCCGGGCAGCCGATTGCCCGCATGACTCTGGATGGACAAGTTCTGCCGGAACGCGCTCGTTATCTGTTCGTTTATCAGGGACTTGAACGGGTTGAGGTTGAGCAAGCTGAAGCCGGCGAGATCGTTGCGATTGCAGGTTTGGAAGGGATCGCCATCGGCGAAACGCTGGCCGATCCTGAAAATCCTGTTGCGCTGCCGGTCATTCGCGTCGAAGAGCCCACTGTGCGGATGACGTTTGGGGTCAACACTTCGCCGTTCTCAGGGAGAGAAGGAAAATGGAGCACCTCACGTAAATTACGTGAACGCCTGTTCGATGAGTTGAAGAACAATGTTGCTTTGCGCGTTGAAGAAACCGAATCGCCGGATACGTTCATCGTTTCAGGGCGGGGCGAGTTACATCTGGCGATTTTAATCGAAACTATGCGCCGCGAAGGTTATGAATTCCAGGTCTCGCGCCCGGAAGCGATCATGCGGCAGGGGCCCAATGGTGAATTAGAGGAACCTTATGAGGATGTGATCATTGATACCAGTCCCGAGACAGTAGGTACGGTGGTCGAAATGCTGGGAAGCCGGCGCGGCAAGATGCTTAATATGGTCAACAGTCCCGACAATACGGTACACCTCTCGTATTTGGCGCCTGTGCGCGGACTGCTTGGATTTCGCTACCAGTTCCTGACTGCCACGCGCGGTATGGGCGTCCTCAATACCATGTTCCACGGATATGGCCCGCTGGCAGGCGCAATCTCACAGCGCGCCAGCAGTTCGATTGTCGCCTGGGAAGCTGGAACGACTTCGACCTATGGATTGAAGAATGCAGAGGAACGGGGCATCCTCTTTTATGGGCCGGGTGTGGAAGTTTATGAAGGTATGGTCGTCGGTGAAACGCAGCGCCCCAGCGATCTTCCGGTGAATGTTTGTAAGAAGAAGCATCTGACGAATATGCGCTCTTCCAACAAGGATATTGAAATCAGGTTGACGCCGCCGCGGGAGATGAGTCTCGATGAAGCGATCGAATACCTGGCGGAAGATGAATTGTTGGAGGTGACCCCGCTCAATTACCGTATCCGCAAGCGTATTCTGGATACCGAGGAGCGCGGTAAACAAACTAAAAAAGCCCGCGAAATTCTTGGGGAAGAGTAGTAGAACTTCGGTTAAAAAAACACAAATAACAAAAACGCCTCTTACCGCAAGAGGCGTTAATTTTTTTTGCTTTCGATTGCCGATAAATGACTATCTGATGTTTACCGGGTCAAGCGGATTGGGAATAATCAGGGGGAGAGCTGCGGATTCTCTTATGCGGGCTGCGCTTGCTTCGGCGAGCGCAGCGATGCGTTGCATGATCTGTTCGGCTACATATTGCACATAGCGACGATCCTCCGGGTCGCCTTTAAAGAACATGGGTTCTCCTACAGTCATGGCGTATGGGCCGCTCGAATACCACGTACCGACCTCGGGTTGACCTTTAACCGTGGTAATTACCTGGCGGACACGCGCCGGGTCTAACGCAATGCCAATGGGGATGACCGGCGCTCCACTGCTCAATGCCAGGCGGGCAACACCAGTACGAGGGCGGTGAAAGCCGCCTTCCAGTGGGCTGATGATCCCTTCGGGGAAGATACCGACTGTTTGCCCTTGTTTGAGTTTTTCTATGCCTTGCGCAAGGGCTTCTTTGCCGTTGTCCAAATTTACCCGGATGTGTCCGCTTGCCCTCAAAGATGCTCCGACAACAGGAACTTTAAACAGGGTTTCGAGGATCAAAATGCTCACCAGTTCAGGAACCAGGGAGGTCATCAGGATGGGATCAACTGTGCAGGGGTGGTTGGCAGCCAGTATTTTACTGCCTGTCGGTATGCTGCATTCGTATTTCACATCCATCTTGTAGAGGAGGTGCGAAATCAATTTTACAATCAATCGCCCCGTGTGATACCATAGTTTTCGCGGCCATGCTCTCGCGTTGATTTCCACGCTGAGTGTTTGTTTGCTGTATTTCAGTACATCTTGAATATTCATTAGATAATATAATTCCTATATGTGTTAAGGTTATGCTAAAACTAACCCTCGTAAACCACGAAGGTTACGGTTTTTCAACTCTGGATTTTACGGGATGGACGATGGAAGTTGGTTTTGCGGCGTTTTCGTTTTCCACCTCTCCTACCGGGCGGAACCAGCTATCCGCAGGAAGAGAAGATCACTGCCAGGAAAATTTGTATGTATCATGCGGCAATGATCGAAGTATAACACAACAAAGCGTCAGAAAAGATAAACAGAGGATGAAAAATATAAAAAGAAAAAATAAAATAAATGTCCGCTGTAAATTAAGTGTGAAAGCTGGCGCGTAAAAAACTCTCAATTTCGTCGGCGATAATGCTGGCCCCCTTGCTGTTCATGTGGACGCCGTCGGTGAGCAAAACAAAGCCCTTGCGGCGTGAAAAGGTATCCAGACTCTGGCGGAAGAGGATTCTGCCAATTGTCATTTCCAGAGTCAGAAGCAGCGAAGCCCAATAAGGTCGCCCGGCCTGGGTGATTGAATTCAAATAAGCTGTCTGACGTTCGTTTACGGGGAGATAAGCAATCTGTTCCTCGCGGGCAATTTCTTTAATTGCCGCGTTGAAGCGGTAAACCTGCCAGTTGGATTCTGAATCCAGGTCTTCGCCCAGCACAGGGATGGAAGCCACGGCCAACTTGGCCTTCGTGTGTTTCTTTAGTTGACGGATGATCTCGGTTAAAGTCTCGCAGTACCATGGAAGATCGGGTTGGCGGGGCAGCCATTTTTCCAAACGCTTGATGATTCCCCGGATGGGATTGAGTGTAGCGATGACGTCATTGGTGCCGGCCAGAATCGTCACATAATCGGGTTGATGGACGATGACCGAATCGAGGCGGAGGTAGAGGTTGTAGATATGATCATTATCTACACCGGCATTGACAAAGCGCAAGTCATCTGCGCTGAAACGGCGCTCGAGCATTTCAACATAATTACTGCTGATCAATCCATGGGTGATACTATCACCAAAACAAACGACAGTTCGCATCAAGATATTCTCTCGTACTAATAAAAGACGTTTATGGTGTGCATTATACTGTATATAAGGTTTTCTTTTCACAATACTGAGCAAGAAATGTAAAGAGAATCGAGAGAATTGAAAAGTAGTAAATTTTCTGATCGGGTAAGATAGGAGGGTGTAAATCAACCGATCATGAAATAAGAGGAAAAAATGAACAACGAACAAACTGTAATCAAAAGCACTTTCAATCACGTCATCCTGAAAGGATCTGCCTATGAAGCAGGTGTCCAGCAGGCTGAAATGATTAAAGATATTCCCGGATTTGTGCAATTTTTTCATTCGGGTCGCGATATACCCACCCGGTATGCCCCCGAAAGATCACTGGCGTTGATTCAACGTTTCTGCCCCGGTCTCGATGCTGAAATTGCCGGTTTCTGTGACACGCTTGCCATCCCACCCGAACACTTGGTGTATTACGCGATCACGCATCTGGGCGCAATCCATTGCAGCCACCTGGTTGTTTTGCCTGCGCTAACAGAAACAAAACATGTATTGGTCGGGCGCAGCTATGAGTTCAATGAAGCAGTGGACGATAAGCGTTTTTGTACGACCTCCATCGATGGAAAATACACTCACATGGGATTTTCGACCCTGTTCTTTGGGCGTACCGATGGTATGAACGAACATGGCCTCTCGGTGACGATGTCGGCAGGCGGCATACCGGTCGGGATTAACCAGGGGATGACGCCGCCCATTCAGGAGGGACTTCAATTCTGGGCGCTGGTGCGTGTCATCCTTGAACAATGTAAAACAGTTGACGAAGCAATTGCACTCTTTCAAGAGTTTCCCAATTGCGGCAATCCGATTTTCATCGTGGCAGACTCTGTCGGAGCGGCAGCTCGTTTGGAGACATACGGCCCTCATAAATTTGTTCAACGCATTGATGAGACAAGTCCGCAGAAGTATTTACTTGCCACCAATCATTTCCAATCATCCAAAATGCGCCAGCTTGATCCGACGACGCATACACACTCAACCAATCGTTACCGGGCGATCAAATCATTCGTTGAGGGAAGCGCCCCCAGAGTCAACATTAAAGGAATGAAAGGTCTGCTTGCTGATAAATATCCGCAAGGATTGTGTTGTCATTACTATCGGGAGTTTTTTGGTACATTGTATTCGTTTGTATTTGATCTGACAGACAAACGGGCAGAGATTTCCTTTGGTTCGCCTGCGGCTAATCCCTGGCATGTAATTGACTTTTCGATGACGCAACCCGGCCAGTACGAAGCGCTGTTGCCGCAAGAATCGACCACCCCAGAATTCTGGCAACCGGGCAGCCAGGAATAAAATTCAAACAATAATCCCTCATCTTACGTATAAGGGTAATAAGGTGAGGGATTTCCATTCATGCCGGCGCAGTTTGCTGCCAGTTCTCCCAGGCGGTTTTATGGCTCCCTTGTTTGAAAACGATATACAGGCCGTGTTCAAGCGGATGAAATTGCTATAGCGGATTGTACTTTATGATATTAATTTCACGTCTGGGTATAGCAGGTTAAAATCGGTAAGCAAACGAACAGAGATCAAGATTTTTCCCTAAAGCGAAGAGCAAAGACGCTGGCATAATTTGCTGGTAATATTGAGGGTATAATTTTCAACTAACAACAGAGAAAGTACTTCTTAGCTAAACGACCTGTTCGCCCCAAATGTTCTGAAGCCGGGTGCATGAACAGCGGCTTTGGCCTTTTGAATAAGAGCAGATGGCTGTATGATACGCTGCATTTGGCTCTGCCAGGTGGGTTTATTCGCTGGTGGTGGTGCTGTGTCTTTGAACGGTTGTAAAAAATTTCAGCGCTTTTCTTTAGAATTCCATGTTAATTTGTGTCATCACTTGTCCGCGAAAAGAGATTTAAAAAATGACTATTCGTAGATGGGCTGCTGTGTTTCTTTTTCTTCTCACAGGCATTTTCCAGGGACCAAAAGTTGCTGTATCTATTTTGAGTTTACAGGAACAACCAACCCCAACTGAACTGATCAATGCCGTGAATAATTTGCGTCTATCGCGAGGGTTGAATGCGCTGAATGTGGACCCCATTTTGTCGCAGACGGCTCAAAGCCAGGCAGACGCCTTGCTTGCTTCTGATGGGGCGATTGGGCATGACCGCCCAAATGGGATCACGTTTACCCAGCAATTATTGATGTTAGGTTATCCTCTCTCCGGTGATCTTTCCCAGGGTGGATATCGGTCTGAAAACTATATTATGGGAAATGGTCTGACTGTTCAACAGGTTATTGAGCTTTGGCTGGGAGATGAGCCGCATACCAATACCATGATTTCGCCGCACCGCAGTGATATTGGCGCTGGTGTGGCAATTGCCGGTGATGGTACGGTTTATTACGTGATTGATACTGCTTTGCGCACTCAGAGCGGCAGGCCTCAATCAGTGGCGACAAAATATTTTCCGACCGGCGTCTTGACGACCGGAACTCCCGGGACACAACAGGCTCTGATCAGTCAATATATTGTTCCGATAGCTGTGGCTACCGCTCGACCCGATGGTGATGTGTTTCACAGGGTTCAATATGGACAATCTCTTTGGGCGATTGCCAATCAATATGGCACAACGGTTGGACAAATTCAACTCTTAAATAATTTAGGCGATAAGACATCCTTGAATGTGGGTCAAATCTTATTGATCTGTAGAAACGCAACCCAACCGGCTCCACTTCCAACGACTACGGCGACGCTTTTGGCTGTTACAAAAGTCCCGATTCCGCCGACGCAAACTCAGGCTACTGCTTCGACGGCTTATCCAACGGCTACCGGTTTCCCGATTTATATCTCCCAAACCGGTGGACAGAATGATATTATCCTCATGGGGATTGTTATTGTATTTTTTATTGTTGGGATTTACGCATTTACCCAATGGTTAAGGGGAAGAAGCTAACCGGTTTTCATTCTTCGTTTTAATCTTACAAACACCTTACCAGAATCCCGCTCCATTTAACCTACTTAATCCAAGTCGCCAACTGGTTGTCATTGCGACTTCGTCGGGCAAAAAGCGCCTTCTCGCAGCGACAAACGCAGAGATGATTATCAAGGCTGCAACTTGAGTTAATTAGAGAATTTACAACAATCGTACGAAGGAGTTGCCAGCCCTATATCGGCTGCTAAACCAAAGAAAATCGGTTATCGATCGCTTGTGTTTCCGCAATATGTTTCAACCCCTTCGATTTGAATTGTTGACAGTTATCACTTGCATCTTTTGTTATATAATGTTATAATAAGTTATATAAAAAACACATCACAATCTTATGGAAGACTTGTTTACTACTCGTCAGGTTCAGGATATTCTCAAGGTTGACCGAATCACCATTTACCGCATGCTGCAAGATGGGCGGTTAAAAGGAGTAAAAATCGGTCATCAATGGCGTTTCAACCGCCAAGAGGTTGAACGCTTGCTGAGAGGAGAAATTTCAGTTGGTGAGCCGCTTCAATCCACGCCCGATAATAGTTTTCCAACCCACTGTGTACAGGCCGTCCAGAATTTGTTTTCAGATGTCAGTCAGATCAGCGCCCGACTGGTGGATATGCAGGGGAACTTATTGACTGAACCCAGCCTTCCCTGTGAATTCTGCAAACTGATGACAAATAGCCCCACGGGCTTCAATGCCTGTCAGATGTCCTGGCAATCATTTGTTCAACAAAGTGTTAAAGGTATCAAGCACTTTACCTGTCATGCTGGATTGGAATACGTGGGTGCTCCTGTCATGGATAACGGCGAACAAATCGGTTTACTGCTGACGGGTGAATTTTACTGGCAAATGCCTGATGAGCAAAAAGAGGCTAAACGGATTCGTCAATTGGCGACGCTTCATCAAATTCCCGAGGAAAAACTTCAATCGTCCTTGCGTCGAATACCTGTCATTGCCGGTGAGCGGCATACCCAGGTGGAAACCTGGCCGCTTAGCGTATCTCATGCCATTCAGAGTATTTTGATCGAAAGAACAGGGTTTATCCAACGCCTGCAACAGATTGCGGATTTGACCCAAATTCCTTAAGGAGATTTCGTTAGCATGAAAACATTCTTGATTTTAGGCGCAGGCACTGCAGGCACCATGGTTGCCAGAAAAATGGCATCCCGGTTAGATTTGCATGAGTGGAAAGTGGTTCTGGTTGACAGAGACGAACAACATTATTACCAGCCCGGTTTTCTCTTTGTCCCATTCAGATTATATAAACCCGAAGATGTCGTCCAGCCGAAGCGTAAATTTATCCCTGGCAACGTTGAACTGATTTTTTCCGATATTGAGCTGATCGAGCCGGATAAAAACCAGGTGAAATTAACCAGGAATAATCAGGTTATTTCTTACGACTATATGATCATTGCCACAGGCGCTGATATCCATCCTGAAGAGACTGAAGGTTTGAAGGCAAGTGGGTGGCGTCAGAATATCCATGATTTCTATACTTTTGAAGGCGCAACCGCGTTGGCTGGTTTTCTTGATCGGTGGCAGGGCGGCCATCTGGTTGTCAATGTCGTCGAAAATCCTATCAAATGCCCAGTTGCCCCGTTGGAATTTTTATTCATGGCCGATTGGTATTTCACACAGCGCGGCATGCGAAATAAAGTGGATATTACTTATGCAACACCTTTATCAGGGGCGTTTACCAAACCGCGCGCCTCAGACGCTTTGGGCGATTTACTGGCGCGTAAATCAATCCGTATGGAAGTGGATTATAACGTCGGTGAAGTTGACAGCGCCAAAAATGTTATTCGTTCTTATGACGAGCGCGAAATATCTTACGACTTGCTTGTGACTGTTCCGACTAACATGGGCGCCGAGGTCATTGGCCGCTCTGGCATGGGCGATGAACTCAATTTTGTGCCGACGAATAAATACTCAATGCAATCGCAACGATGGGAAAACATCTGGGTAATGGGCGATGCGGCCAATATTCCGGCTTCAAAAGCAGGGGCGGTGATTCATTTCCAGATGGAGACGGTTGTTGAGAATGTTCTGGCGCATATTGCCGGCAAAGAGTTGCGCCGTCAGTTCGACGGCCATTCAAATTGTTATATTGAAACAGGTTTTAATAAAGCCGTTTTGATTGACTTCAGTTACGATGTTGAACCCTTGCCCGGTGTTTATCCGATCCCTGTTTTAGGCCCATTTTCTCTCTTAAGGGAATCGACCATCAATCACTGGGGTAAGCTGGCCTTCCGCCAATTGTATTGGAATTTGATGCTGAAGGGTATTGAAGTGCCCTTGCCGATTAAATTCAGTATGCTTGGAAAAGAGGAATAAACCATTTATTCATAATATAGTTCTGCAAAGACAAGGAGAATAATTATGTCCGATGATATTCTGAAATCAATCGCTTTTGACGCTGAGGGTTATATGGTTGATGCCAACGCCTGGACGCCCGAAATCGGTAAAGCAATTGCCGCTCGAGAGGGCATGGAACTGACTGATCGTCATTGGGTGGTGATCAATTACGCCCGCGAAGCATATAAATTAACCGGAGAGGCGCCTACCTTACGCTCTATTACCAAGAATACAGATGTTAACACCAAGGAAATTTACCAGCTTTTCCCTGGCGGCCCCGGAAAACTGGCAGCCAAAGTCGCTGGCTTAAAGAAGCCCACGGGTTGTATCTAATCCATTACTTGAAAGGGAATGATCATGAATCCAAATGTTGTTCAAAAAGATATTCGTAAGCTGGCGCTCATTGCTTCAAAAGGCTCGTTGGATATGGCTTACCCGCCTATGATCCTTGCCAATGCCGCCCGGATGAGCGGGATTGAAGTACATCTATTTTTCACTTTTTGGGGATTGGATATCATTACCAAGAAGAAGATGAATAAGCTTCATGTGGCGACTGTGGGTAATCCCAGTATGCATCCCTCGTTCCATATCCCGACCTGGCTGGGTTCTATTCCGGGAATGTCGGCGGCGGCTTCATGGATGATGCGGCGCGAAATCGCCAAGTTGGATTTTCCCCCGGTTGGTGAATTTATGGAAATGATCATTGATTCAGGCGCACACGTTTATGGTTGTAAGATGTCGATGGATATGATGAAACTCACCAAAGAAGATCTGATTGACGGCGCTGAGGTTCTGGGTGCAATGGAATTCATGGAACTTTCTGAAGGCGCTCAAATTATTTTTGTGTAACCGGGTAATCTGAAGTCAGCCGATTCTTATATTTTCACTGAA
>CAZDAW010000074.1:0-17903 GCA_964503685.1 uncultured Anaerolineaceae bacterium
AGGCACGCCGCCAGCGTTCATCCTGAGCCAGGATCAAACTCTCCGCAAAAAATTTTTCATCTCTTTCGAGATGTTAGTTACGGAAATTTCTAAAACTAACAAGGGCTCACTTCCTATCACTCTTCAATTGTTAAGGTTCCTTCTAACAACGAGGGTCATATTCTACTAGGATACTCCCGGTTTGTCAAGGGTATTCGAGAGACCAAATTACCGATGTTTTTTCTTTCAACATCGGCTCCCTTCCGACTTCACCATGGGTTTGCTTTGACCCAGAAGCATTATTCTGTTTTGAATGATCTGCTCGCACGGAGCAAGATCAACCTTGAAGCTATAGTGTAGCTATGATTATACGCGTTCGATTTTATTTGTCAAGAGATTCGGGAGAATTACCCACAGATTCATATAAATTTCACCTTTTCTCATCATTTGACTAACCGTCAAGCGCATATTGTCTATTCAATTGCTCGTTCCATGGATTGTTATCCATCTGGATTTCCGGATCAGTTCTATCGAAACATACACTTTATTCTATGCGAAGAAAGGCCTCGAAAGGCGGGTCTGCCCTTCGAGGCCTTTCACTTCACTGAACACGCTCGAAACGCTCTTTCGCTGCTCCGCAGACCGGGCATCTGTCAGGAGCATTCCGGGCATGGGTATAACCGCAAACCGGACAAACATAATAATCATATTGTTCATCGCTTTTACCTAAATTCTCTAAAGCCTCACGATATAATTTTTCATGCGTCTTCTCGACCTCCATGGCGTCTCCAAAAGATCGCAAAGCTTTCTTATTGCCCTCTTCTTCCGCGTCTTTCACAAAAGCCGGATACATGGATACGCTCTCATAATTTTCACCCTGAATGGCTACTTGTAGATTTTCGACGGTCGATTTTATCCCATCCATTGCTCTGAGGTGATTATGTGCATGAACAGTTTCCGCAGCAGCAGCGGCCCTGAATAATCGTGCAACTTGCGGATATCCTTCTTCATCCGCTTTTTTTGCAAAAGCGAGATACTTTCGGTTCGCCTGCGATTCACCCGCAAATGCTTCTTTCAGATCATCTAACGTTTTTGACATGGTTATTCTCCTTATGAAAATATGGGTAAAATCACCTTATTAGTTATTATTGTAGCAGAATTATCCATAAAAAAACACAATCCGATTTTTACTTATTTGCGATCAAAAGCACATAATCAATTACGGTTCATCTGTATAACGTGAATCTTCGATCATCGATCTCATTCGGTCATCACTACTCTCTACCCGGGGTAATACACCAGAATGGCCCATCTGAATTTCAGCAGTCTCCGCCAGAGATAATTCGGCAGAATTCACTTGTTTCATCAATCCCCAATGCCCACAATAATCACAACGATCATACTTCCGGCGCGGCCCCAGATTTAAACCCCACCAATGAAGAGCAAATGGGCGCTGACAATTAGGGCAGATCGCGCCACCACTAATGCCGTATTTTCGCGCAGCGCCGAGCGGCAAACTTTCCTTAGGTTTATTCCTCATAATTAGAACCTGTGCCCCCATGCCGATAGCAATCAGGGCAATAATACCGCCGAACAGCGGCAAAACAATTCGTTGCATCGTCGCAGATTCCTGTTCAGAGCTAGCAAATTCGAATTTGCGTGTTGGTGTAGATAAAATCTTCCCGTCTTGAATTTCGATCACCGCTTTTATTTCATGCCACCCCAATGAATAATCAGAGGTTTTGAACTTGAATTTATAGGGTGGATCAGAAACAGTCATCATCATCTGATCATCCATCAAATAGGTCACTGATTTTATTCTCACTTCTGGTCCAACAACTGCCAAGGTGAAAGTCCCCCGAATTTGACTTCCAGAACTATAACCAAAATCCCGGTTCACATTCAAACGAAATTCTGCATCTTGAGCCATAACAGGCGAACCCGCCAGACATACGAGAAGGGACAAACCGAAGGGTATTAACACTTGCAAAATCTTCTTTTTCATATTCATTCTTGCCTTATTTCCAACGCGTCAATATTGTCTCGCGTTGAAATAATTCATCGCCAATATAAACCATTCCGATATCGATCAAAACCAAAACAACAATGGCCACCAGCAACATATAAGCATTGAGCACGATGAATCCAGCCAGTTGTCCAAAAAGGACCGCCATCAGCGGCACAATCAGCACTGAGGAAATTTGTTCAGCTACTCTAGGATCATTCACGCGCGAAGAGACAATCACGGCCAAATTCACTGCCGCAATAGCCATCAACGGCCCTATAACGAGTACCGATAACAACCAGACAGGGCCCATAATGGCGCTTCGAACTGCCTGACTGACGCCAGTAACCGGCAATAGCAGGAGAAAGATTCCAAAGCAACCCCATGTTGCAATCACAGCCGGGATAACGGCCGCCAAACTCTTTCCGATCAATAACTCCATCGTCGTAATCGGCGTAGCCAAAAGCGGCTCCAAGCTGCGCGTCGTCTTTTCACCGACGATACTGTAAGCAGCAATCGCCACCGGAATTATCAATGGCATCATCATAAAAATTAAAAGGAACTCGTTCGCCATGAAAATCTGCAAACAATCCTGCGCCGAAACACCTTTACAAGATTGTGCAAACTGAGCTGGTATATCGGTTGAATCGCCTTCAATGCCGCCTGTCGATTGCGTGATAGCCAGCATAATCAGTGGCAGAGCAGTAAAAAACACCGGCATGATCCCAATTGTCATCAAGACGATCTTGTTCTTAAATAGTTCAGCCCATTCTTTTTCTATAATTGTTCTAATTCGACTCATCACCACACCGTCTCTATCTTTTATTTCTTAATCGTATTGCCATTTGAATCATGGATCAACTGTAGATAAATATCTTCCAGAGAATGACGCAATTCACCGACGAATTGGACACTGGCGCCTGCTTCCACCAGAATTCGTACGATTTCCGGATTCTGTTCTTCCGGCTTATCTAAGTCAACCAACAACCTGCCATTCACAGATCGTGCATCCTTGACAAACGCCATCGACTTGACCCTATCCACATAAGCTGGCTCAAGTCGCTCCAGATGAAAGACAACAGTACGCCCATACAACTTCTTTCGTAAATTCTCCGGCGAATCAACCGTGATTAAGTGTGTTTGAAAAATACCGATCCGCTGACACAATCGATCCGCTTCATCCAAATTATGCGTACATAGAAAAATCGTTACTCCTTCTGCTTTCAGATCCTCAATAAAGTCACGCACCAGCTTGGCAGACTCAGGGTCAAGCCCACTCGTAGGTTCATCCAGAAACAGCACCTTAGGTTCATGTAATAAAGAACGAGCGATCGCCAACTTCTGACGCATTCCTTTAGAAAAACTACCCACTTCGTCAAATCGTCGCTCCCACAAGCCTAAAGTGCGTAAATATTTTTCCACCTGTCCTTTCACATTTGCAACGCCATATAATTGGGCAAAAATAGTGAGGTTCTTTTCGGCGCTCAAACGATCATACATTCCCGGGGTCTCAGTTAAGAGCCCAACACACTGACGAATCTTCTGGTCAGACTTTCCAACCGCCATGCCATTAATAAACGCCCGTCCTGAAGTAGGCGCGATAAGACTGGATAACACACGAACAGTTGTGGTTTTTCCGGCGCCATTAGGGCCAAGAAAGCCAAACACTTCCCCCTCGCGAACTTCTAACGTCAAATTTTCAACCGCAGTAATAATTGGGTGTTTTTTATCTCTTTGAAATCTTTTGGTCAATTGCTCTGTTATGATCATCATATTATCAACCATTGTTTCACGTGAAACATATTAAGCTCTTTTCAAATTCTAGATTTTGTGTAGATGTGTATTCAATTTGCGAGTACAAACAACATCTCTTAATCTCTTAATTTTTGTACAATCTGCTAAAGTTGCTTATCTTGCGCCTCAGATTGATTCTGGGCCATAGCTACCATTCCGCTTATACCCCCTAAGTTCATCGTATCTACAGCACTACTGGGAACAATAACTAAAGCTCCCTTCTCTTTAAGACCCTCGAAAAGCATATTCATCGCACGCAGGTGCAGCGCCGTTGGGTTATTTGTATAAGCCAGACTTGCTTCTGCAAAGCTGGAAGCAATTTGCTTTTCCGATTCTCCCAATATAACACGCGCCTGGCGCTCTCTCTCAGCTTGCGCCTGACGAGACATCGCATCTTCTAAGCCCTGTGGGATAATAACATCGCGTATTTCAACGCTCTGGACAGAAATCCCCCAGGGTGTTGTACGTTCATCGATGATTTTTTGAAGATCGGCGTCCATTTTCGCTCGTCCGACCAGAATATCAGCCAGGGGCATTTGACCAATAATCTCCCTTAAAGCCGTTTGGGCCGCCCAGGTGATAGCTGCACGATAATTTTCAACTTCCAATGCAGCTTTCTCAGCATCCCAAACCATCCAAAATAAAACCGCGTCCACATCGACTGGTACAGTATCCATTGTCAGAGTCTTTTCGGCATTGAATGGCGAAACCATAACCCGATGATCAATCCAGGTTGGTGTACTATCAATTATCGGAAGAAGCCAGAACAGTCCGGGGCCGCGAAGACCGTGATATTTGCCCAGGCGAAGAATTACCGCCTTTTCCCACTGGCGAGCGACTTTGAGGGCGAACAAAAAAAATAACGCCATCAACATCACCGGAATGAAATACAAAAAGATTACCCAATCAGGGATACCACGCTCATCCATGATAATAGCGCCAACAATCGCAGCAACAAAAAGCAAAAAAGAAAGCGCAGCACCTGGAGCGCTGATATGGGTGGTATCAACAGCCTTTTCTTTAGCTATTCTCTGTGGCGCCTGGTTTTGAGATTCATTTCGCGATGTCACAATTGATGCAGACATTTTTCCTTACCTTTCCTCAATTAGTTTTGTATTGCTATCCTCTGCAGGGGGAATGCTCATTTCTATTATCTTTTTCATTTCGTCCAAAGCCTCAATCGGTGAATATCCAAGACGGGCAACCTGCAAAAGATACGCCCTGGATAATTCCTCCAAACTCTTTCGTCTGAGATTTTGAACGACCTCCTTGGTAGGTTCTTCCCAAATATAAGTTCCTCGTCCGCGCTGGGTAGAAATCAGATGGGCTTCATCTAGCAGACGATAAGCGCGCCCAACTGTATTGAAATTTATGCGTAGTTCAGTAGCCAGTTCACGCACAGTGGGTAACTGATCACCCTGTTTCAATTCGCCTTGAGCCACCAGTTGTTCAATTTGATGAACAATCTGTAAGTAGAGTGGTTCATCAGCTCGAAAATCCAATACAATCTTCCCCGATAGACGATTCAAACCATAGCTCTCCTTTCTGTATTATTGTCTCTTTGTATCATTGTATTATTGTTATATTGTATACGATTCGGTGATCTTGTCAAGACGCAACAGTGGAAACCAGACATTCATTATTCATCTTTATCATCAAAATAAGCGATCAAGATGAATAATGATATAATGCCCCCATTTAACTAAACTGGCTTTCTGCGAAATGAGATTCGATGTCTGGTTCATCAAAACAAAACATCACACCCGGTTTTAATAAAGTTGGGATTTTTAATTTACTAATCGTTTACCTGGTTTGGGGTAGCACCTATCTTGCAATCCGGGTAGCAGTACGCCCTGGCGCCGGCTTTACACCTTTCATCCTGGGCGCCATGCGAGTTTTAGTCGCTGGCTCAATTCTGCTTATTCTAGGAGCTTTGTCGCACAAAAGACTGCGCCTGACCTATAAGGAGTTTTTAACCCTGTCAGGCTCAGGGACACTGTTATGGTTGGGTTGTAATGGACTGGTAATGTTAGGTGAGCAGCATGCCGATTCGGGTGTAACCGCCTTAATCATTGCCAGTACGCCTATGTGGACAGCCATAATTGATGCTACATGGTCCCGAAAGATGCCTTCACTTTTATTGGTCGTCTCTCTTTTAATCGGAGCAAGCGGAATTGTGATTTTAAGCATGCCACTCATTCTTTCTGGCTTAAAAGCTGACTTTTTATCGGTTGTGGCGCTGGTCTCTGGTTCACTATGCTGGGCCAGTGGAACAGTAATACAAACCAGGAATCCAACAGGGTTAGCGCCTGGCGTAAGCGCTGGTTACCAGCAAATATTTGGGGGTATAGGTTTTACTATTGTGGCTTTTTTACTGAGAGAACCTTTACCACATCCAATACCAGAAGCCTGGGCAGCGTTGTTGTACCTGATGGTTTTTGGCTCACTCATTGCATTCACCTCGTATGTTCAAGTCTTAACTCAACTGCCAATGAATATTGTGATGACTTATGGCTATGTCAATCCAATCATTGCTGTCATTTTAGGGTGGCTAATCTTAGGAGAAAATCTTTCACCATGGACAGTTGCCGGCGCAGCCTTGATTCTATTAGGGGTTAGCGGTGTATTCAAAGCCAATGCCAGGAAAGACATATCTAAAAGCCTTGCTGTTTAGTGTTAAAAAATTGTTTTCTTCTCAATCACCTGTTGCCCCTTCCTGCCGCGCGTGGTAGAATCAGGCTGATACCACAGTTTTTTTAGGAGGTTTGTTGTGGAACAGGAAGTTGGAACATTTACAGTAAAAAAAGGACTGGCGCAAATGCTCAAGGGTGGCGTCATTATGGATGTTGTCACCCCGGAGCATGCTCGTATTGCGGAAGAAGCCGGAGCAGTCGCTGTTATGGCATTGGAACGTGTGCCCGCCGATATACGAGCAAATGGCGGTGTTGCTCGTATGAGCGACCCTGAATTGATACTCAAAATCATGGATGCGGTTACCATCCCGGTGATGGCCAAATGTCGGATTGGCCATTTTGTTGAAGCGCAAATTCTCGAAGCAATTGACATTGATTACATTGATGAATCAGAAGTGCTGACTCCGGCTGATGAGGCGCACCATATCAACAAGCACCTCTTTAAAGTGCCTTTCGTTTGTGGAGCCAGAAATCTGGGTGAGGCGCTTCGTCGTATTGGTGAAGGAGCCGCCATGATTCGTACCAAAGGTGAAGCAGGAACAGGCGATGTCGTCGAAGCTGTCCGCCATGCCCGGACCGTTCTTGGTGAAATCAGGCTAATTCAAAACATGCCAGAAGAAGAACTCATGGCATTTGCCAAGAACATTGGCGCACCTTATGAACTGGTCGTGGAAACTCGCAAATTGGGGCGTCTGCCAGTCGTCAATTTCGCCGCCGGCGGTATTGCTACACCCGCTGATGCAGCCCTGATGATGCAATTAGGTGTAGACGGCGTATTTGTTGGTTCGGGTATTTTTAAATCAGGCGATCCGGCAAAACGCGCTGCTGCAATTGTTAAGGCTACCACGCATTATAACGATCCCCATATCCTTGCGGAGGTCAGCCGGAATCTGGGCGAACCCATGGTCGGTAGACAAATATCTGCGATCCCCGAATCAGAATTAATCGCGGGCAGAGGTTGGTAATCACACGTTTATGATTGTCGGAGTTTTAGCGCTTCAAGGTGATTTTGCTGAACACTGCGCCATATTGAAAAAAATAGGTGTAAAAACTCGGGAAGTCCGTCTTCCTGAACATCTGAATGATTTAAACGGATTGATTATTCCGGGAGGGGAATCAACCACGATTGGCAAATTAGCCACAGAATTCGGGATGATTTCCCCTCTCATCGAGTTCGGAAAGAATAAAGCTGTCTGGGGAACCTGTGCTGGCGCAATTTTTATTTCCAAAGATGCAAAACGGCGCCAGCCTTTACTTGGACTGATGGATATAACCATAGAGCGTAATGCGTTCGGAAGACAGATTGCCAGTTTTGAATATGACTTAGACGTACCGGTTTTCAATGGTTCAGGCAGGCAGAATCGACCCTACCATGCTATCTTCATTCGCGCCCCGCTGATCCAATCTGTATCTGGCGATGCTCGAGTGCTTGCGAGCCTGCCCGATGGTCGAATTGTCGCCGCCCAACAGGGTAAACTGCTGGCAACATCTTTTCATCCTGAATTGACTCAAGACGACCGTTTCCACCGTTATTTCCTGGAGATGTCAAAATAGACTTAAGACCGTTTGATTGGCGTGATATTCCATCCATACACCGCTATCGGAATCAAATTATCTGCCTGGATAGTATCCAATCCTTAACACGTGGGAATCCTCTGAGCCCATACACTTTGTTGAAATTGCTCAACCCATCACAAGATCATTACACCGGCGTCTGCGTTAGCAATAAAGATAATAAATACCTTGTTGGGCAGGTAACATACAGGTTTAGCGCCCGGTCAGCGCGCCTGTCGTTTCTTACACCGGCAGATATGCTCGATACACCAGCTACGGATTGTTTGCTTGACCACCTGGCTGTTCAAGCAGGTGGATGGGGTGCTTTTCATTTGCTCGCAGAGGCAGAAGAACATACACCCGCCTTTGATGCGCTACGCCAATCAGGATTCGCTACTTATGCTTGGCAGCGTATTTGGCGGTTCTCAGATACCCAAACCGAAATTTCTGGCTCCACCAATTGGTGTTTGGCAAATGAGAGCGATAATATAGCCATCCGTTCATTATATTTATCTATTGTGCCTGGTTTGTTGCAACCCGTTGAACCTTGCCCGGAAAAGGATTTAGAAGGGTTGGTGTACCGGCAGGGTGGAGACTTATTTGCGTTTTGTCAACTAATTTATGGATTACACGGTATCTGGGTCCAACCTTTTATCCATCCAGCTTATGAAAATGCGTTTGATTTGGTTATTGATTTGTTGAAATCTATACCCAATCGTTTTGGTCGCCCAATTTATCTATGCGTCAGATCATATCAAGCATGGTTAGAACCTGTGCTCGAAGATCTAAGCGCTGAAGCAAGCCCGCGCCAGGCTGTAATGGTGAAACACCTGGGTGTATTACAAAAAGTGATTCATCCTGCAACAGTAACATCTCGCGATGCAGTTCACCCTGAAGCTTCGGTGCCGATTGCCAACTTGAACTCCAAGTTTCTAAATTGATACGGGTTGATCAAAAAATGCCAAATTTACAAACCTTAAAGTGATCTAAATATGACACAACATCGAATAACAGATGATTTACATGCCCTTTTGAATGTGCTTCCACCCAAAATTGCAGAAGCCGTTTTAAAAGCCAATAACAGCGATAATTTGCTGGAAATCATCTTGGATTTAGGTCGATTGCCAACAGCACGATTCACAAATGAAGAAGTTGTTTTAATCCAATCTGAAGTTGTTCGTGCTGATATCGATTATGTTGTCGAACGTATTGGTGAATTTGATGCTGATAACCGGGCCGGGTTGGAACGAACTTTACACCGAATTTCAGCAATACGAAATCGCCGCGGGCATATTGTTGGATTAACCTGCCGCGTTGGCAGGGCTGTTTACGGCACAATCGATATCATTCAGGATTTAGTTGAATCCGGTCAAAGTATTTTACTATTAGGACGTCCCGGTATTGGAAAAACCACCATGCTTCGGGAAGCAGCGCGAAGTCTTGCTGAAAAAAAGCGCGTTGTCATTGTGGATACATCCAATGAGATTGGCGGAGACGGCGATGTTCCGCATCCGGCAGTCGGTCGGGCGCGTAGGATGCAAGTTGCCACCCCTTCTCAACAACACGAGGTGATGATTGAAGCGGTTGAAAACCATAACCCTGAGATCATTGTAATAGATGAAATTGGCCGTGAACTGGAAGCAGCAGCAGCGCGTACGATCGCAGAACGTGGCGTCCAGTTGATTGGTACCGCGCACGGAAAAACACTGGAAAATCTGCTTTTAAACCCCACACTTTCCGACCTGGTAGGTGGAATTGAATCGGTTACATTATCTGACGAAGAAGCCCGCCGCCGCAGAACACAAAAAACTGTTCTCGAACGGCGAGCTCCGCCCACTTTTGATGTATTGATTGAAATTCTGGAACGAGATCGTCTGGCAGTCCATTCCGACGTATCAGCATCGGTAGATGCACTGGTTCGCGGCTACCCATTAACACCAGAGCTGCGCTGGCGAGATCAAAACGGAGACATCCACACGGAAAAAGCACCTGCACCGGCGTCACAACAAACCACTCAGGGTTTTCGTCGTTCTAATGGCCTCGAAACTTCGGAACGTTTTGCATCGCCCCAGAAACCGATCAGACGTCAATCAACCATCATTCAAGATATACCGGCAGTTTCAAATGCCATTAATTATGGACAATCAGCGAATCCTCTGCGTGTGTATCCCTACGGCGTTGCACGCAATCGGTTAATGCAAGCAGCAAAAAGGTTGGGAGTGCCTGCGATATTTGTTCGCACGACAGATGACGCACAGGCATTGGTAACCCTTCGAACGTATTATCGAAATCGTCAGGCGACTCTTATTGAAGCAGAACAACGCGGTATACCAATTTACGTTCTACGTGCTAATACTGTCAGTCAAATGGAACAATTCCTGGCAGATCTGTTTAACCTCTCAACTGATCCATCAACAAACAGTACAAACTTAGACGAATATATTCTGCAGACTCAAGCTGCAATTGATGCTGTTCTGAACGGAGAACGCTGGGTTGATCTGCCGCCAGCAATCGCATCCGTGCGCCGGATGCAGCATGAGCTGATTCGTCAGGCCAATCTCGTTTCTCAATCCTATGGCAAAGACCCTTATCGCCGGGTCCGCGTTTTTCGAGATTAAAGCGTAATGTTCATCACCTTTGAAGGCCCTGATGGGAGCGGGAAAACATCCCAGGTTGCACCACTGGTCGATTTTTTATGCAAGCAGGGCTACAACGTCCTTGCTACTCGAGAACCAGGTGGAACATCTATTGGCGATCAGATAAGAGCTATTTTAAGTAATCTTGAAAACACGGAGATGCACCCACGGACGGAGATACTTTTATTTTGTTCTTCTCGCGCCCAGCTTGTTGAGCAAATTATTCGCCCCTATTTATTGTCGGGCGGCATCGTAATATGCGATCGTTTTGCTGATTCTACACTTGCATATCAAGGCTATGGACATGGTATAGATCTGGATACATTGCGTTATCTATTAAAATTCGCCACAAATAATCTCAAACCCGATCTGACCATCCTGTTTGATATCGATGCCGAAGCAGGCCTTCGCCGCCGCCAGATCAATGGAAGTGAGTGGAATCGTCTTGACGCCTATCATCTGGCTTTCCATCAACGTGTACGTCAGGGGTACCATGAACTCGCAAAATCTGAACCACAAAGATGGAGAATAATCGACGCAGCACAAAAACAAGATGCAATTCAAAGCGTACTGCGTCAAATTATATTACAGAAAATAGCAGATACTCGTTAATCAATTCTATGCTCGAGCAAAGTGACAAAAATTACCGTATAAGAACAGGATCAACATGAAAAAGATACTCGTCATAAATCTACTTGTCACATGCGCCTTGCTTATAAGCGCATGCAGTACAAAAACCAATGCAACAGCAACCAGCGCCTTTACTGAAACACCCATCACAACTCGTACGCAACAAACTGATGAATCGCCGGTTGCTGCGAATATAACACCCATCCCTACCAGTAACGCGCCTGACTGCCAGGTAATCAATATACTTGAAACAGATCCAAGCCTGCCAGCAGTTACAGATAAAGACTGGACAAAAGGTCCTGAAGATGCAAAAACAACGATCTTAGAGTATAGTGATTTTCAATGTCCCTATTGCGCTATGATCGCACCCGTCTTGGCAGAACTCCAGGAAAAATACCCGGAAGATATCCGCATCGTTTATCGGCACTTTCCGTTAATAACCATTCATGATAAGGCAGCTCAATCTTCTCAGGCTGCTGAAGCTGCAGGTTTACAGGGCAAATTCTGGGAGATGCACGATTTGCTCTTCGAAAAGCGAGCCGAGTGGTCAGAACTCTCTACAGATGATTTTGAAAAATGGTTATCCAAAAAAGCGACTGAATTGAAGTTGGATGTGGACAAATTCAATAAAGACCTGAACAGTGATGACATAAAAAATATTATTGACAAAGCTTACACTGATGCCGAACAACTCGGTATAGGTGGTACTCCTACGATATTTATTAATGGTCTGTATTACGATTTGCAACAAGGCGGAACTTCAGAGGCTATCCTTGAGTACATCACTTTACTCGACAAACTAAATGAACTTCAGAAGAAACAATACAAAACCTGCCCCGCTATGACCATTGATCCCCAAAAACAATATACAGCAACAATTCAGACCGAAAAGGGAAATTTCTCAATTCAACTCTACGCAGATAAAGCGCCATTGACTGTAAATAGCTTCATCTTTTTAGCGCGCAATGGCTGGTATGATGGAGTTACTTTCCATCGCGTTATCAATAATTTTGTTGCTCAAACAGGCGACCCCAGTGGAACCGGAGCGGGAGGTCCAGGCTACTTTATCAAAGATGAAATCGACGCGAGTCTAAAATTTGACGGAGAAGGCGTCGTAGGAATGGCCAAAGCAGTCGACAATATGAACGGAAGTCAATTCTTTATCACCTATACTTCAATAGAAAACCTGGATGGCAGATTCACTATTTTTGGCAAAGTGATTAGTGGAATGGATGTTGTTAAACAAATTACGCGTCGCGATCCTGCGCAGGGCGGGAATTTACCCGAAGGTGATAAAATTTTAGGCATCACAATTGAAGAAAAATGATTGAATCTCGCCCAAACTTCGACTGGGCTTCTTTTTGGCAAGCCTTATTCAGTATCCTTGCCTGCTTATGTCTGTGGAGTCTGGCAGGAATTTTGATTGCTTTGAGTCTCCTGGAACAAACCATCAAAAAACCGTTTTTGTCAGACTCTTCAACTGTTTTGTTTTTTGCCTGGGGATCATTTATACCAGGTCTGTTATTATTACCATCAATCTATTATGCTATCCGTCGCCTAACAGGCAATCCTGTATCTGAAACGGCGCAATCAGGAAATAAATTTTACTTAATCCCGGTTGGCATCATTGTTTGGATATTATTCCTCCTGAGTGGTTACTGGTTCATAATTAATGGTTCAAAGACAAACTGGATAGTGATGGCAATAAACAATACCTTTGTCATTGGCTTACCAATCCTGCTTTTTTGGCGGTTTGGGCATCAAAATCTCTCCATCGGTTCTCCACAACGCGCCTGGGGCGTTTTTAGTGCAGGTATGATGCTAAGCCCATTATTCATCTTTATAGCAGAGGTTCTCATTATTGCTATCGTTGCAGGAGTCGCAGGAATTATAATCAGTACTCAATCCAATCTTATTAATGAATTTAGCAACATCGCTCAGAGACTTCAAAATGCGAACCTATCAACTCAAGCCATTAGCCGGATAATCACGCCATACCTGACAAAACCTGTCACGATTTTTATCACGCTCATTGTCGGAGCAGGATTGATTCCAATTATTGAGGAACTACTTAAACCAATTGGCGTTTGGATGCTGGCTAATCGGCAATTATCACCGGCTGAAGGATTTATTGCCGGATTGATCAGCGGAGCAGGGTATGCATTTTTCGAGGGTTTTAACGCATTGATCGCAACAGATAATCAAATGTGGCTGACAACCGCAATTGGACGCGCCGGAACGAGCTTATTGCATATATTAACAACTGGGTTAATGGGATGGGCTTTATGTTCAGCGTGGAAAGATCGAAAGTGTTTGCAGTTAGGTGTGACTTACTTTCTATCTGTTTCTATTCATGCCCTTTGGAATGGGTTGAATTTTGGTATGGGGTTTAATATTTTGACGCAGCAAAGTCAAAACAATGCAACGCTAATTGATCAAATCGGGTTTGCTGCGCCAATCGGTTTTCTGATCCTGGTTTTAATAATGCTGTTGATACTCCGACGGGCGAACCATACATTGAGGAATATGCTATAATCCATACCCGTTGCAAATTACGATATTAATAAGGTAAATTATGGAACTGATTTCATTTCTGATAGACTTGATTTTACATCTTGATGAATATCTGGATATGATCATCCAGTGGTTTGGCATCTGGACCTACCTGATCCTTTTCATCGTCATCTTCATTGAAACTGGATTAGTGGTGACGCCATTTCTCCCGGGTGACTCATTATTGTTCGCGGCTGGCACCTTTGCTGCTTTAGGTTCCTTGAATGTAATCTGGTTATTTGTTGTGTTGGCAATTGCTGCTGTACTTGGTGATACTGTAAACTACTGGATTGGTCATTACATTGGTCCCCGGGTTTTTTCTGAGAAATCTCGTTTTTTGAAAAAAGAATATCTAGATCGGACCCATGAATTCTATGAAAAACACGGTGGAAAAACAATCTTCCTGGCGCGTTTTATTCCAATCATCCGAACATTTGCACCTTTTGTAGCCGGCGTAGGGCGTATGACTTACTGGCATTTCATCAGCTACAATATCTTTGGTGGGATCGTATGGACTGCGTTGTTTATATTTGGCGGATACTACTTCGGAAACATCCCATTTATAAGAAATAACTTCAGCCTCGTAATCATCGCGATCATCCTGATTTCGGCTTTACCAGCAATCGTCGAATACTTTCGTAACAAACAAAAGAAACCTGCCGAAGCGAATTAAATACGACAACGGAGAGAAACACAATGTCAAATGTTCGAAAAACGCTAAGCGCCATTTTTAAATTTCTTATTCATGCTCTTGCAAAAGTGGAGGTCGAGGGAATCGAAAATATTCCTGTCGATGGTGGCGCATTACTTGCTACCAATCATTCCAGTCAGATAGATGCACCTTTATTGATGGTCGCTGTTGATCGAGATGACCTTGCTGCACTGGTTACGGATAAATATAAGAAATTCTTATTCTATCGCTTCATCATAGAATCTGCCGGATTGATTTGGATAGATCGCGAGAAAGCCGACTTCCAGGCTTTCCGATCCGCGATTGCGCACTTAAAAGAAGGCGGGCTTCTGGGAATTGCTCCTGAAGGTACACGGAATAAAGATGGCTCTCTTATTCAAGCAAAATCGGGAGTTGCACTACTGGCTGACCGGGCCAATGTTCCAATTATTCCAACAGCGATAATTGGAACGACAAATGCAATCCGAAGGATGCTAACCTTGCAATTCCCCAAGTTTACTATTCGGTTTGGAAAGCCTATGCGATTACCCCCCATAGAACGCGAAGATCGAGAAAAGTCTCTCCAACGCAATACCGATGAGATCATGTGTCAGATAGCAGCATTGCTGCCAAAATCTAATTGGGGGGTTTACACAAATCACCCACGCCTGATAGAGTTACTGCAATCAAGCTAATCTCTTTAATTTGATAATTTCACAGCCAACGACCCCGGTAGATCGCAATCTGCCGGGGTCGTTTTTATTTGCATAACTCGGCGACAAACACATCCAGTCCCACTTCGAGATCAATTTTACCGATTTTGGTTGATTCTTCCAACTCTAATAATTTATGGTAAATTACTTCTATTGCTGATAATGAAAATCGCTTAGCCTGCGCCTGCAATTTCTTCACAACATAAGGATTGATATGTTGCGTTTGAGCAATCTTGTCGAGGGTACTGTAACCCTCCATGGCTTCACGAACAATTAAAAGTAAACGAAATTGTCGGATAATCATACTAAAGATATGCACCGGCTCTTGTTGATCCATTAACAGATGCAAGAGTCTGGTTGATTCTTTTCCATAACAATTTCCAATTGCGTCCACAAGATTAAAAATGCTTTCTTCTGCCACAGATACTGTCAGAGTATTTACATCACAATCATCAACGGGGCGTTGATAATTGACGTAAGTCAATAATTTATTAATTTCTTGCACAGCAAGTCGGGTATCATTTCCAATCAGGTCAACCAGTAATCTGGCTGCCGCTGGCGTAACTTCACCACCCAGTTCCTTAGCTTTCTTAATAATCCAAATACTCATCTCATTTATCGTAGGGAGCAAAAATGCTTTTGGTAAAATTTTCCCACCTGATTGTTTTGCCCACTTGATAAGCCAATGATCTTCCCATTTTTCTTTTTTATCCCCAGTAGTTGATAAGATAAGGATTAACTCTGTTGTATCAGGAATTGAAGTTAGAAAATTCTTATACCTCTCTATCGCAGATGAATTATTGACCCGCGCTAATGGGTTAGTGATGAAAACCAATCTTTTATCAGCAAGAAACGGCATCGCTCTAATTGCAGAGTTAATTTCATTTTCACTGGATAACCGTCCATCAAGGCGCACTACATTCAATCCTGCTGTAGTGGAATCTCCCATCTGGGATTCCAAGATGGCAATTCTCTCTGCAATTGCATACTCATCATCCCCATAAAATATTTGAACCCTGGTGAGCGACTCTTCCACACTCATCCCTGCGTAAACACCCTGTGAGTCCAACCGATACTATTTTTTCTTGAGACAATCCGGGTAACTTCCAGTGTTATGGGTTCACCAGACGTAGTCAGGCGAGACTGTATTAGCATGCCAAATGGCCGGCTGATAATTATCGCCAGCGTAACCAGAATCAATAATATCGGCAATCGATCAAGTTTTTTCTTACAGGTCGAAGTATCCCCAATCATCGTAAGCCATGCAGTAAGCCCTGCGAGAATACCCGAAGTCATAAAATTCGTGCCACAATTGGCGTGGATAGCCAACTGGCGTTCACCCATTCGCATTCGTTCTAGTGCTTCTGTAGCTGCCGCAATAACAATACCCGCTTCAACATTTCCAACAATCCAAAACCCCTGCACATCAGAATAACCTGCCAGCGCCAGATGAGGGTACTTTTCTCCGATCAAATGTAAAGTAGCATGTTCCAATCCATGGTTCCTTTGAATACGTGAAACAATCGTTGAAACCCGGTTAGTTCTTTCAATCATAAGCATACCCTTTATAATGATCAAGATTGGATAAAAGCATTCCCCATTGCCTCCCGAACAGAACGCGCTTCGATAATATCAATTCCATCCGGCAAAGGTTCCTTTCTATGTAAGACCTTAGGAACGAGAGCTGTTTTAAACCCTAATTTTGCTGCTTCGCGCAAGCGAGTATTCAACTGGTTAACCATACGTAGCTCGCCGGATAAGCCTATTTCACCAATAAAGACGGTTTCGGCTCGTACAGGGATATCTTTTATTGAGGAAGTGATCGCAGTAGCTATCGCAAGATCGGCTGCCGGCTCGCTTATCCGAATTCCGCCAACGACGTTTGCAAAAATATCCTGTTCCGCCAGATGTAAATTTAATCGCCGAGTCAATACCGCTGTAATCAATAATAATCGGTTGATATCAATCCCATTTGGAGTCCGACGCGGATTTCCAAAATTGGTATGACTCGTTAATCCTTGTATTTCAACAAGCAATGGGCGCGTCCCTTCCATAGTAACCGCAATTGCTGATCCTGGTGCGCTAATCAGACGTTCTGCTAAAAATGCCTCAGATGGATTAATCACTTCTGCCATACCCCGCTCTTGCATCTCAAATACACCAACTTCCGAAGTCGCTCCAAAACGGTTTTTTACAGATCTAAGAAGCCTGATTGATTGATAACGGTCGCCTTCCAGATAAAGAACAGTGTCCACGATGTGTTCCAATACCCTTGGACCGGCAATGATACCATCTTTCGTGACATGCCCAATTAGAAATATCGCTATTCCCGAAGTCTTTGCCAATTCACGCAATCGAGATGAACTCTCTCTCACCTGTGAAACGGACCCGGCAGATGAATTCAATTCTGGTAAATAGACTGTTTGAATTGAATCAATAATTAATAATGTGGGTCGTATATTTTGTATATGCTCAAGGACAATATCCAGATTGGTTTCTGTTACCAGGTAGAGTAATTCTGGTAGAGAAGTTCCATCATTTTGATGCAGTCGTGTTGCGCGCATTTTTATCTGGCGTTCTGACTCCTCGCCAGAAACATATAATACTTTCCCCACAGACGCCATTTCCATAGCCATTTGTAATAACAAAGTGGATTTACCGATTCCCGGGTCGCCC
>CAZDAW010000075.1:0-17858 GCA_964503685.1 uncultured Anaerolineaceae bacterium
CTCTAGCGCTGTTTGCCCCTGCGGATAGATCTCCACGCCGCGAAAATCTTTACCCTCGCCAATTTTCTGCAACTTTTCAAAAGCCTGCTTTGCAGATGGCTCATCTTTAATACCCAGAATGACCCCACCTACATCAGATTTATGGATGATTTGCGGTGAAACGACCTTCATCACCACCGGATAACCTAATTCGACGCAACCAGCGACTGCCTCAGCAGCAGAAACTGCAAAACGGAATTCGGGTACAGCAATGTTATTTTGCCGCAGCCACACCATGGCATCCGGTTCTAACAGGGGATCACTGAGCGGTTGCCCGATTTGTTGAGGCGAATCCGGCAACGGACGGATAGACAGTCTCTTCTCCTCATAAGAAGCCATGCGCGCCAGAACCGAAATCGCTCGTTCGCCGATAGAATAGTTTGGTATGCCTCTGTTTTTCAAGTAATCGATGCTCTCCGCCACAATCCGCCCCGCCATAAAATTAGCCGCAACCGGTTTACCGCTGACTTGCGCCGCATCACTGACGCCGCGTGCCAGTGCAACCGAATCCAGATAGGGGGTGGCCACGTTAATCGCCAGGGCAGCATCGAACTCTTTTAAGACGGCGGTCAAAACATCCCGGTAGCCCGCCTCAGTCCCCTGAACTGTCAGGTCAATCGGATTTCCCAGAGCGCAATTGGACGGCAGAGTATTTTCCAGCCAGCTACGCAGGTCAGAGCCGGGTTCAGTTACCTGTAATCCAACCACCTCGCCGTGATCGGCAGCAAGGATGCCCGGGCCGCCAGAATTCGTCACGATCGCCACCTTGCGCCCTCTAACAGGTGGAAGACTGGCAAAGCCCTTGCAAAGATCAAACATCTCTTCAACAGAATCAACGCGAATCGCGCCGCAGCTTTTGAGCGCCGCATCATAAACAGCGTCGGCTCCTGCCAGTGAGCCGGTATGCGACAGCGTTGCTCGTTGGCCGGTGCGCGTTCTTCCGGATTTGATCACCACCAGCGGTTTCTTCCGGCAAAACTCTCCTGCAACCCGCATGAATTTTCGCCCATCGACGAGCGACTCAATATACAACGCGACAACCCGCGTTGCCTCATCTTCAGCCAGATAAGGCAACAAGTCAATTTCATCCAGATCTGCCCTGTTTCCATAGCTGACAAATTTAGAAATTCCAACACCCTGTTCTTCAGCCCACGACAGAACCGCTCCCCCCAACGCGCCGCTTTGCGAAATAAAAGCCATCGAGCCGGAGGGCGGGCGTGTTTCCAGGGTGGCATACAGGCAAACGCTGCTGCTGACGATGCCAGCGCAATTCGGCCCAACAACCCGAATACTATATTGCCGGGCAATCTGCTTAAGCTCTTCCTCGCCAGCATGATTACCCACCTCGCCGAAACCGGAAGTGATAACGACCGCGGCGTGAATGCCTGCCTCGCCACATTCGCGCAGGGTTTGCGCAACCGTGGATGCTGGAGAAGCAATCACCGCCAGATCTATCGGCAGTTGAATCTTTAATACCGAATCGAAACCGGGGACATTGAAAACGCCCTGGGCGCGCGGATTGACAGCAAAAACTTCTTTGTATCCGCCTTCTAAAATCTGTTTGAGTAATTCATAACCCAGCTTGCCTTCCCCCATTGAACCAATCACTGCTACACCCCGCGGATTAAACAGATTGTGGATACTCATCCCAACCTCTCAACCGTCACATCCGCGCCCATCCCAGTCTGCAAAGCAAACAGGTTGCGTTCTGCGCCTTTCGGCCAACGTTCTTTGATTGCCTGCCTTACGGTTTGAGCATCAAGCACCTGCTTTAAGCCAGTACTCCCAAGGGCCGCCCCCAACAGAAAGAGGTTATCAGGAACCGGCGCATCTTTATAGAAAGGCAGTTCCGTCGGATCAAGGTAATAATAATTAACTTTCGCCATGCTAATTTGCTCGCGCACCTGTTCCAGGCTGGGATAGCTGGCCTTGCCCAGCATGGCTGCTGTTGGCAGCCAGACATGCCCCCAGAGTAAAAAATCGCCGCCGGGCTTAATGAATCGGACCGCTTTGAGCGCTTCAGAAACCTCCATAGCAATCACCAGATCGGCGCTCTTTTCCGGAATATTTGGCCCGACCGGGGTCCGCCCCAATCGAATTTGAGCTTTAACGAAACCGCCGCGCTGCGCCATTCCTTCGGTTGGATAATAATTGACTGGAATACCCTGCAGAAAAGCTGCATCGGTAATTAATTCCGCAATGGTCAACACACCCTGACCGCCAACACCCACCAGATAGATATCGTAGTTCATAAACAAGGCTCCACTGTCAACGCATCGTGATTGCATGTTGTCACACACATTCCGCAGCCGGTGCACAAATCAGCATCGATCATCAACCTGCCTTCTTCAATACTCAAAGCAGGGCAGCCAGTATTGGTGATGCACCATTTACAAAGGATACACTTATCATAATCCACCTTTGTCCGATGTGTCAGCTTGCCGGCCCGCCGCGCCTGAATGGCGCATTCGCGCCTGGCCAAAATGACCTTTACACCCGGTTGAGTGAGCGCCTCCTGGATCGCCGCCACAGCAGTCGGAAAATCAAATGGATCCACCTGAACATAGTGCTTGACGCCCAGCGCCGGGATGATGCTGGCGATATCGACGCTCTGGCTTCCCGGTTTTTGAGCAGATTGCGCCGTACCGGCATTGACCTGCATGCCAGTCATCCCTGTCCAGCCATTATCCATGATGATCAGCGTCAGGTTAACCTGATGTTGAACGGCATTGATCAATCCTGGTATGCCGGCGTGAAAGAAGGTCGAATCGCCCATCGTAGCGATCACCGGTGTTTGAACGCCGCCGTGAACATAACCCTGCGCCAGGCCAATGCTGGCGCCCATCGAAACCTCATTCCAGACCGTATTAAAGGGTGGGTTCATCCCCAAAATGGTGCAACCAATATCGCCGGTGACCATCACCTCATCTTTTTTGAATTTCAGATTCTTAATTGCCCGATTGATCGCCATAAAAGTCCCCCGATGCGGGCACCCGGCGCATACTGTGATTGGGCGTTGGGCAGCCACCGATTCAGCGGCATGGCCTTGCAGCAAATCTTCAGGGGCGGGCAAATTCAACGCGGCGATGATTCCTTTGACAACCTGGCTTACATGATAATCACCGATCCGGCTGAATGTCCCGTCCAGCTTGCCAATGATGCGCCGTTTGAGTCCCAGTCGGTAAGCCTCAACATAAATATTACGCTCAATATAGGGTTCAAGCTCTTCAAGAACCAGGAGCGTTGAAGTATGTTCAAGCAGTTTCTTAATCGCTGCTGCCGGGAAAGGGTTGACCGCGCTAATTTTCAACAGCGAAACCGCCTCACGTTCCAGCCCCAAACCGACAGCAATTTCCAATCCCTCTTCTACGTAGGCCGCTGTCGCGCCTGAAGCTACAATTCCCAGCCCATTTTCTTTTTCAGCCAGTGTAAGTATATTGAGCGGTAGTGCGTCAATGATCTCACCCGCTTTCTCCAAACGGGCAATGAGATCACGGTGCTGTGTCATGGCAATCACAGCTCCGGCTTTGGTATATTTTGAAATATCCCGCGTCAGAATTGCTGGCCGCGTCTGATGCGGTTCGACTTCTTGAAGATCAATCACCGTCTTGGAATTTGCCATCGCCGTTACCAGCCGAATAAAAACCGGCGCGCCCACCTGCTCGGAAATTTCAAAAGCCATCTGCACTTGCTGATAAACCTCCTCAACTGAAGCCGGCTCCAGCATGGGCAAATCAGACATTAAAGCAAAACCGCGCGAATCCTGTTCGGCCATCCCCGCGCTGACGCCGGGATCATCCGCCACATAAATGACCAGCCCGCCAACTGTTCCTGAATACGCAATAGAGATCAACGAATCATAGGCAACATTCAATCCCGACATCTTCATCGTACACAACGCTCGCTGGCCAGCCCAGGCTGCGCCAGAAGCAATTTCCAGGGCAACCTTTTCGTTAGTAGACCATTCGGTATAGACATCTTTCAAATCCATAGCCAGTAAACTGGCCAGAGCGCGAGTAGAGGGTGTTCCCGGGTATCCTGTCACCACCCGAACGCCGGCGCGTAAGGCCCCCAAAGCTAACGCTTCATTCCCATTGACAATTTGTCTCGACAAGAAAGCCTCCTTCAGAAAGGGATATCAATATGCTATGACTTCTGGATCCGTCGCCCTGAAGAGATTCCGGTCAGGGGCTTACTGAGGGGAAGTTAGACTATACGAATGACAAGCTACAACAGTATTGAATTCAAAAATCGGGTTTCAGGAAAGCACAAAATTTTCAGTTCCACTGAGTGGAACATGGTTTCAGTAATAATTATAGCAAACTATTAACCGGTTTGTCAATTTAAGCGCATCGGAATTAAAGCATCTACCCCTGCACATTATCGGCAAGGGTAGATAGAAACAGACACCTGGTTTACGCCGTTCGAAAAACTTCAACCCACGAAGAGGTTATGGGCAGGCGCCGGGGAACAGAAAAGGAACCAATCCACACCACCATGATGCCGGCATAAAATAAATCGTAGCAAAAACAATGCACGCGATTAATAAAAGCAACGCACCAACGACAATCAGGATGATCATTCCTGTTTTGGATTTGGGTTTCTCAGCAGGATAGGCAACTGGCGGCGGAACTGCGGGAGACGGCGGGTATTGCGCCTGAACAGGCTGCGCATTTCTGGGTTGGGCAGCAGGCGCGGCTGGTTCGGCATAGGGTTGGCGCGGCGCGGCCACCGTTGCATTGTAGTCGATCTCTTCAGATTGAAACGTAAAACTGATATGTTGACCAATAGCAATCACATCACCGGGTCGCAATAAATAGGGAGCCGTAACACGTTGGCCATTGACCGCTGTCCCATTCGTCGAGCCCAGGTCTTGCAACAAATACCCCCCGCCCTGAAGATAAAGACGAAAATGCTTGCGCGACATCTCAGCGTCATCAACCTGAATGTCGCAGGAAGAATCGCGTCCAACAATCATTTCCGGCTTTTGCAGAGAAAAAACCTTTCCCGGCGATGGTCGAGAATTCATAATCAATTGGTATTGTCCAGCCATATTCACCTCCACCAGGATATAGATACACTTACATCACCGACAAACAGAGAACTATTCATTGAACCACAAACCTGGGATACCATTCAAATCGGCCCAAACTGTTCCACCAAGAAAGAATCATTATGGACATGCGCCAGGAAACAGGAAAGGTACAACATCACACCACATGCTGTTGGCGTCAATATACCAGATGACCCCAACGCAGATACAAATACCCAAAAGGAGTATCGCCGCAATCACGATAATCCACAATTTGGAATTCGATTTTGACGGCCCTTCAAGCTCCGGGGCGCCGGGAATACTGGCCGCGGGTTGAGGCGCAGGTCGGGCCGGTGCAGGCGCCTGGTAAACCGGCAGCGGAGCAACTGGTTGTTGCCGCGCTGAAGATGAAGCAACCGTCGCATCAGAATCAAATCCAACTATCTCAAAACTGAGCGTGATATGCTCACCAACTGAGATCACTTCTCCAGGTTTCAGCACCCGCGGTCCCATCAAACGTTGCCCGTTAACAAATGTGCCATTTGTCGATCCCAGGTCTTCCAGAACATAACCCCCTGATTGCAGCGTTAACCGGGCATGCTGGCGAGATACTTCAGCATCATTAATCATGATGTCGCTGGCAGGATCTCTTCCAATCGTGATAAGCGGATTCTGCAATGGAAATGCCTCGCCGGGCACAGGTCCTGAGCGCATGACAAGTTGAAATGATTGACCAGCCATATACTCCTCCTTAAAATTACATACATACAGTTTAATGGATTTTATAAAAATGTCAATTCGAGATCAAAGCAATATATTTTTAGAAGATAACATCAATGAAACGAATCAGGCGCTGTGTCAGATGGCGCCAAACAGGCAACCATCAGCCGGATGTTGGTATTGATCTGGCTTTAGAATATCTGATTGCTTATTTGAGACAATACCGGAATTGGCAGGCGTTAGAACGACATGATAAATACAAAAACTCCCGGTAAAACATCTCTGTTCACCGGGAGTTATATTGAGCGATGTGAATCTTAATATGGCAGCGGCGATCCAGAAATCATCGCTTCCAGAATGCGGGTGGTCAACGATTTTGGACGTTCGATTGGTTTGCCCAAAACACGCGCCCATACGAGGTGAGATGTCAATCCGAGAATACGACTGACGCCGAACAGGACAGTGTAAAAATCAAACTCACGCACGCCATAATGATATTGCATCGTCCCATTGAGGGCGTCCACATTCGGGTAAGGATTTTTCACCTTTCCAAATTTCATCAGCACATCCGGCACAACCTCGTAAACCAGTTCAACCAGTTTGAACAATTCATCATCCGGCATATATTTTTTACCAAACTCGAGCTGGGCAGTAAAGCGAGGGTCAGTGATCCGCAAAACAGCATGCCCATAACCCGGAACGACCTGTCCGGCATTGAGAGTATCCCAGGTAAATTTTTCGATCTGTTCATGGGTCGGGAATTCGTCAAAGCTCTGACGAACGTTAAGCAACCAGCGGATACATTCCTGGTTCGCCAATCCATGCAGCGGGCCGGCCAGACCATTGATTCCAGCCGAACACGAATAATAAACATCTGAAAGAGCCGAACCAACCAGATGAGCAGTATGCGCGCTGACATTAGCGCCTTCATGGTCTGCATGGAGCAGGAAGAACAACCGACAGAGGTCCTGATATTGCTTGTCGCCTGATTTTCCGATCATGTGAGCGAAATTGGCGCTCCAATCTAATCTTGGATCAGGTGGGATGATATCGCCGCCATTATATTTAATGTTGTAAATCATCGCGGCCAAAGCAGGCAACTTGGCCGTCAGGTTCAGGCTGTCTTCCAGCATATATTCCCAGTATTGATCTTTGTGCATCCCTTCGTTATACCGCTTGGTGAACAAGGATTCACCCTGCAAAGCCAGAATGCCCTGTGAGAAAAGCGTCATCGGATGAGCCTGAGACGGCATTGATTTCAACACATCACAGACATAACCAGGTATCTCGCTGCGCGCCTTCCACTCGTTTTCAACTTCCATTGCCCGGGCAAGCGTCGGAAGCTCATTTGCCATCAGCAAGTAATAGACGCCGCCCGCCAAAGGATATTCTGTTCCCTCAGCCTTTGGCAACAATTTCAACACCTCCGGGATCGTGTAGCCTCGAAAACGGATGCCTTCATGAGGGTCAACATAAGAGATATCACTCACCTGGATCGGCACACCGCGAATACCGCTGTAGATCTGTTCAACAGTCACTTCAGATATCTTGAAGGAGCCATATTCCTTGACTAACCTGGCAACGCGTTCGCGCCAGACAGGCATCTCTGTTGCAATCTTGTCGTGAAGTATCATATTGTTTTCTCCTGAGCAGCGAATTTTACCCCGGCAGTGTATCCCATTTCTTGTGAAATCTGGTTGGCTACACGGGTAACTTCAGATGCATAACGCATAACCTTTTCTTCAGTAAAGCGTTGAGTCGGGCCAGAAATGGTCAACGCAGCAATGATTTCGCCTTTTTGATTGAAAACAGGGGCGGCTACTCCCGAGGCTTCAGTAATCCATTCTCCAAAGCTGATCGCATAACCCACCTGCCTGATCCTCTTCAATTCCTCCAGCATGCTTTCATGATCAACAATTGTACTGGGGGTTAAGGGTTCCATGGGGACTCTGGCCAAAATCTCATCACGCCGCCAGGGCGGAAGGAAAGCCAGGAATACCTTGCCGGCCGAACCGGCATAAAGAGGCAAACGCCTTCCAACACGCTGAACAATCCGCACATTCTCGGTGCTTTCCATCCGCTCCACACAGACTCTTTCATCCCCCTCCAGAACATACAACGAAATTGTTTCGCGCGTGACACGGTGAAGTTCATCCATGGCAGGCAGAGCCCGGTCGCGAACATCCAGCGTCGCCATATAAACGCCCGCCCATGCCAAAACTCGTCCGCCCAATGCATAAGTCCGACTGACAGGATTTTGCCTCAAGACGCCCATGTCCTTCATAGCCGACAGCAATCTACCCGTCGCGCTGGAAGACAAATTCACCATACGCGCTGCTTCCCGCACCCCCAGTTCAGGGTGTTCTGCTGTAAAACAATCAAGGAGGGTAAAGGCGCGCTCAAGCGTATTAACAGGCATTTTTCGTTCCATTTGTCCCGTATTTTGGGACGGTGTCCCATATATAATGTGTCCCATTCTAAAGGACAGTGTCCCATTTGTCAAGGTTTTATTGACCTATTTCGATAATCATTTATAATTGCCCCATGACAAAATTGACCCCTCAATCCATCAAGCAAGGACAGAAAATCGAGTTCAAGGCGGGAAAATTGGCAGTACCGGCTTTTCCCGTTATCCCTTTCATTGAAGGCGACGGCACCGGCCCGGAAATATGGAATGCTGCCAGGCAGGTGCTGGATGCTGCGGTTGAGAAAGCCTACAATGGAAAACGCAAAATCTGCTGGCGCGAGGTTCTCGCCGGAGAAAAAGCCTTCAAACGCCTGAATACCTGGCTGCCGGATGAGACATTGAAAGTGTTGAACGAGTTCAGCGTGGGCATCAAAGGGCCGCTCACCACGCCGGTGGGGGGCGGCATCCGCTCACTCAACGTAGCCCTGCGAAAAGAACTTGACCTGTATGTTTGCCAGCGTCCGGTGCGCTGGTTTCAGGGGATACCCTCGCCCGTCAAACACCCTGAACACGTCAACATGGTCGTTTTTCGCGAGAACACCGAAGATGTTTATTCGGGTATTGAATTCGAAGCCGTTTCTCAGGAAACCGCCCATTTTATGCAAATGTTACAGGATAACTTCCCGCAACTATTCAATAAAATCCGTTTCCCCAACACATCAGGAATCAGCCTGAAACCCATCTCAAAAGAAGGCAGCCGGCGATTGGTACGGTCAGCCATCCGTTGGGCGCTTGACAATCAGCGGCGCAGTGTAACCCTGGTTCATAAAGGGAACATCATGAAGTTTACTGAAGGCGCTTTCCGCAATTGGGGCTACGAACTTGCCGAAGAGGAATTTGGCGAGAAGGTTTACACAAGCCTGCGATGGGAAAAAACCAGGGCCGAAAAAGGTAAAGAAGCAGCCGATCAGGAGCAAGCCGCCGCGCTGAAGTCGGGTAAATTGCTGGTCAAAGATGTGATTGCCGACGCCATGTTTGAAAAAGCCATCACCCGCCCGCAAGAATTCGATGTCCTGGCAACCACCAACCTCAATGGAGATTATCTTTCCGATGCCCTGGCTGCTCAGGTAGGCGGCATCGGCATCGCTCCGGGAGCCAACATCAATTACGAAACAGGCAAAGCCGTCTTTGAAGCCACGCATGGCACCGGCCCGGATATCGCCGGCCAGAACCTGGCCAATCCTTCGTCCCTGATCCTTTCAGGAGAAATGATGTTGCGTTACCTGGGTTGGAACGAGGCGGCAGATAAGATCATCAAGGCCATTGAAGAGACCATAGCAGATCAAAAAGTGACCTTTGACCTGCACCGTTTGATGGAAAATGCCACTTTACTTAAAACCGATGAGTTTGGTGAAGCGATAAGAACCCGGTTATAAAAGAATAGAACACCTCAGGCAACAATAAATCTTACGGTCGCCAGGATTATAGATCTGTTTTCTATTCATCTCTCAAAGCAAATTGGTTAATTTCAAGGAATGACTCATGCTACCTGATTACTTCAATGTCCAATCAAACCTAAAAGTAGCTGGAAAAACTTACACCATCTTCCAGTTGGATAAGTTAGAAGAAGCCGGCCTCACCCAATTATCTCGATTGCCTTTCTCAATTCGAATCTTGCTTGAATCTGTTCTGCGCCAGTGCAACGAGAAAGAAGTCACCCGGCAGGATGTGCTTAACCTGGCAGGCTGGCAGCCCAAAGCCACCCAGCGCGCTGCCATGCCGTACCTGCCCGGTCGGGTATTGCTGCAAGACCTGACCGGTGTGCCGGTGATCAACGATCTGGCGGCCATGCGCGCCGCAATGCAGCGCATTGGCGGCGATCCTTCAAAAATAAACCCGGCCATTCCGGTCGATTTGGTTATTGACCACTCCCTTCATGTGGATTATTACGGAACCGCCGATGCCTTCCAACGCAACGCGCAAATCGAATTCCAGCGCAATCGCGAGCGCTATGAATTCCTGCACTGGGGACAAAAAACTTTCAAGAACTTGCGCGTCGTTCCTCCCGCCACTGGCATTGTTCATCAGGTGAATCTGGAATACCTCGCACAGATCGTTCTGACAAAAGAGAGCAACGGCATCACCCTGGCTTTTCCAGACACACTGGTGGGAACCGACTCGCACACGACTATGATCAACGGCATCGGAGTGCTTGGTTGGGGTGTGGGCGGCATTGAAGCCATTGCCGCCATGCTCGAACAGCCCATCGATATGCTCATCCCTGATGTGATCGGCTTCAAGTTAACCGGCCAATTACCCAAAACAGCGACGCCCACTGACCTGACGCTGACCATCGTCCAGATATTGCGCAAAAAAGGCGTCGTCGAAAAATTCATCGAATTTTACGGCCCGGGGCTGTCGTCGCTTCCCGTCGCCGATCGGGCAATGATCTCCAACATGTCGCCGGAAAATGGCGCAACGCTGACGTATTTCCCGATAGATGAACAAACGCTGGATTTTTTACGTCTGACCGGCCGTTCAGATTCACAAGTGGCGCTGGTCGAAGCCTATTGCAAAGCACAACGCTTGTTCCGCTCAGACGATTCTCCTGATCCTGAATTCACCGACACACTGGAATTGGACCTCAGCAGCATTGAACCCGGCATTGCCGGCCCGCGCCGTCCGCAGGATCGCTTACCACTTTACCAGGTAAAAAAATCATTTCACAATGCACTCCCCTTACCCAAGAATGAAGGTGGATTCGCAGTCGATCCTTCAAATATAGACAAGGCTATTTCGTTGAACATAAACGGCCAACAGGCCGAGTTGAAACATGGCTCGGTCGTGATCGCCGCAATCACTTCCTGCACCAATACTTCTAACCCCTATGTGATGATAGCTGCCGGCCTGTTGGCAAAAAAAGCCGTCGAAAAGGGGCTGAAAGTGAGTCCGGCCATCAAAACCAGCCTCACGCCTGGCTCCCGTGTGGTCAACGATTACCTGGAAAGCGCCGGCCTGCTTAAACCGCTGGCCGAGTTGGGCTTCAACGTGGTGGGTTTCGGCTGCGCGACCTGCATTGGCAACACCGGCCCTCTGCGAGATGAAGTAGTGAGCGCCATCAACGAGAATGGCCTGATAGCAGCCGCTGTCCTTTCCGGCAACCGCAACTTTGAAGGGCGCGTCAGCCCTTACACTCAGGCCAATTATCTGGCGTCTCCGCCGCTTGTGGTTGCCTACGCCCTGGCCGGCGCAGTGACAATCGATTTCGATAATGAGCCTATCGGAATAGGGAAAGACGGCAAGCCGGTTTATTTACGCGATATCTTCCCCGACGCCAGCGAAATCAACCCGATTATCCAGAATCATGTCTTACCCCAGATGTATAAGGCGCGCTACAAGGATGTTCTGACTGGCAACCCGACCTGGAATACGATTAAAAGCGTTGAAGGAGCGCTGTATCAGTGGTCGCCCGAATCAACTTACCTGCAGGAGCCGCCCTTCTTTGAGGATTTAAAAACTGAATCGACCCCGATCAGGGATATCGAAGGGGCGCGAGCGCTGGCAGTTTTTGGGGATTCAATTACAACCGACCATATTTCACCGGCAGGTGATATTTCACCGAAGAGCGCGGCCGGAAAATACCTGCTCGATTCAGGTACGCCAATCAGCGATTTCAACTCCTACGGCGCGCGGCGCGGCAACGACCGGGTATTGACGAGAGGCGCGTTCGCCAACACCCGTCTGAAAAACCAGATGGTTCCAGGAGTGGAAGGCAGCTACACCCTCCATCTGCCTGACGGCGAACAGATGAGCATTTACGATGCTGCCATGCGCTACAAAACTGACGGAATACCCTTGATCGTTCTGGCCGGTAAAGAGTACGGAACCGGCTCCAGCCGCGATTGGGCTGCCAAGGGCCCGCTTCTATTGGGTGTTAAAGCAATCATTGCCGAATCATTCGAGCGCATCCACCGTTCCAACCTGGTGGGAATGGGCCTCCTGCCCCTCCAATTCAAACCGGGTGAAAATGCCAAAAGCCTGGGACTGACCGGACAGGAAGTTTATAACATCCGCGGCCTGGCCAACGGCGTGACCCCTGGTTGCACATTGACTGTGACAGCAATCAAAGAGGACGGCGATCAGGTTATCTTCGAAGTGAAGGCGCGTATCGATACGCCAGTTGAGGTAGATTACTACTATAACGGCGGCATCATGCAAACGGTGATCAAAAAGCTGCAAGCGACTCCGACCAAATAAAATACATAACCCGCACAATCAAATCAAACAAAATACCGAGTCTTAAGCCTGAGACTCGGTATTTATTTATAGGTCACCGCACTGCTTGAAGTTATAAAAAGTAAACCATATACTGGATAAGAATAAACTGTCTAAATAGAAGAGCCATTCTCCAATGAATATCTGGAACTTATCTCCTGAAGAAGCGATACAAGTCCAACTTCGTTTGCGCGGTCAATTGGTTTTGGAATGGGACGACCGCCCGGTTGAATCCGTGGCCGGAGTGGATATTCACTATATTGGAGAATACGCGCGTGCGGCAATCGTCGTAATGAAATACCCTGCTCTCTCACCCACTGAAATCGTCAAAGCAGAGACGCCGGTCACATTTCCTTACATACCCGGTTTACTGGCTTTCCGCGAAGGGCCGCCCTTTCTGGCAGCGTGGGAAAAACTCCACCACAAGCCCGATCTGGTGATGTTTGACGGGCAAGGAATAGCGCATCCTCGCGGAACAGGCCTTGCCTCACAAATGGGTTTATCGATCGGACGCCCGACCATTGGGGTTGCAAAGTCGCATTTATACGGCATCTATCGAGAACCCGGCTCCAATCAGGGGGATTATACGTTTTTATACGATGAATCCGATCCAAAGCAGATCATCGGCGCCGTATTAAGGACGAAAGAAAACGCCAGGCCGTTATTCATCTCGCCAGGGCATCTCATCGATGTACGCCAAGCCATCGAATTCGTCATGGCGTGTGTAAAAGCTCACCGCCTGCCCGAAACCACCCGGCAGGCGCATCAAACAGCAGGCGGCGAAAACATGTTAATTTCAAAGAAGATGTAGGGTGATTACTTCACCACAGAGGAGCGGAGAGCGCTAATGATTTTATAGTAAAACCGCAGATCTGCGTGATATCATTTATCCCTCCGTATCACCATGGTTTGCCTTTTTTCAATGGGGAAAAATGGTCCAGAACGTATAATTTCCACCACGGCGATTAACGCATAAAGGCGAGGTAAGATTTAACCATTACTCAATGTAATCGATAGGATAAGGTCGCCAGTATTGATGACGGCTGACGCGATAGATATGTCGCAAACACTCCCTTTCTGGCCTTCCCAAAACCAGAATTTTTGGGAAAGCGACCTGCGATTTTTCCTCCGTGTGTTAAATTCATCCAGAAAACTGTTAAATTCACGCAATTCGCTATTGACAATTGAACTAAAAAGCGCGATATTAGTAACGCGAGTTAGTAACACGTGTTACCTGGAGGAAAATTCATGCGTCCAAAGAGGGTTACCAGCCAGGATGTCGCCAGAAAAGCCGGCGTTTCACGCACGACCGTATCGTTTGTTCTCAACCGGTTTACCCGATCAAACATCAGCCCGGAAACTGTCGAACGGGTATGGGAAGCAGCCCGTGAGTTAGGTTACGTCCCCAATGCCGCCGCCCAGGCGCTGGTCAGCCAGCGCTCCCAAAATGTCGCCCTCATCCTTTCTCGCGATGCCGTCAACATCATCTCCGATATTTTTCTCAATAAAATCATCCAGGGTTTACTGGTCGATTTCCACCAACACGGCCTGAGTTTGATACTGGACGTGGTCGAAGATTTCAAGCAAAAAGATACTTATCTCAATCTTGTCCTCGGCAAACGCATCGATGGCATTATTCTATCTGGCCCACGTTTTGATGATGAGGCATTGCGCATCCTGGCCGAAGATCATTTTCCCACCGTATTAATGGGCAGCCTGCCCGATTCGGGGATTTGCTCAGTCGATGTGGATAACGTCCTGGCTGCCAGAAAAGCGGTTGATCACCTGCTCAACCTGGGGCACAAACGCATCGCCTGCATCACAAATGCGCCGCCCAATTTCACCGCGGCTATCGACCGTTTGCGCGGTTATCGCCTGGCGCTTGAAGAAAAAGGCATTCCCTATACAGAAGAATTGGTGCGCTTTGGCAACTTTGATCCGGGATCAGGTTATGCGCAAATGGAAAGCATTCTCGAACTCAAAGAACGCCCGACTGCCGTGTTCGTTGCCAGCGATGTCGTTGCATTCGGCGCCCTCTCTGCGATTCAGCAACACGGCCTTTCCATACCCGGCGATATCGCCATGATCGGCTTCGATGACGTTCCAATGGCAAATTACGTCACGCCGCCATTGACTACCATCCGTCTCCCATCCCAGGAACTGGCTCGCAGCGCTTCCGATTTATTAATCAAACAAATCAAAGGCGAATTAATCGAACCCTGTCAAATATTACTTGATACCGAGATGGTTGTCAGAAAGTCCTGTGGAATGAAAGGAGGTTAATCGGGAAAGACAGCAACCTGTCATTACCAATCGTGCGCATAAACCCCACCCGGTATGATACCGAACCAAAAAGGGGCAACATGATATAAACCTATGTCTCAGGAGGAAGAAATGAAGGTTAAGTTTTGGCAAATATTAACTGTTACAGTCGTATTTTGTCTCATTCTGGCTGCCTGCCAGCCTCAACCGACTCCGGCTCCGGTCGTTGAAGAAGTCCAACCGACTCCGGCTCCGGTCGTTGAAGAAGTCCAACCGACAGAAGCGCCCGAACCCACCGAGGCCGCAGAACCAGCCGAAGGCGCGATTGACTGCATGGGCGCTCAAGCAGGCGATACATTGACCGTCATGTACCAGTGGTCTGGCGGCGAGGAAGAAAAAATCAACGCCATCTTTAAGCCGCTGGTTGACGCCTGTGGAATTTCAATCGTTGCCGAATCCACCCGCGACCTGGCCGTTCTGGATACCAAAGTTCAGTCAACCCCGCCCGATATTCTATTCTGGCCCACCACCGCGCCATTGAACCTTTATAGCGACAAACTCAAAGAATTATCCACTGTTGGCGCAAACGCTGACAACTACGCCAAGTACTGGGTCGAGATGGGTTCTCAGAATGGCAAGTGGTTTGCCATCCCGGTTAAGGCCGATATCAAAACCATCATCTGGTACAGCCCAACCCAGTTTGAGGCTTTCGGCTATCAGACGCCCACAACATTTGATGAGTTAGATGCTCTGGTTGAAAAAATGGTTGCTGACGGTAATATTCCCTGGAGCATGGGTATGGAAAGCGATGCAGCCACCGGCTGGACCGGTTCTGACTTCATTCAGGACTTACTGCTGGTGCAGCAAGGGCCTGAATATGTATCGAAACTCATCACCGGCGAAGTCGCCTACAACGACGCCGGCGTGTTGAAAGCGTACCAGACCTACAGTAAATGGGCATCAGACCCGAAATACACGGTCGGCGGCGGCGAAGGCACAGTCAGCACCCCATTCCTGGATGCTATTTACAAAGTGTTCTCCGACAAACCCGAAGCCATGATGGTCAAGCAATCCGGTTTTGCCGGCGGCGAGATCGTCAAAAAATACTCCAACCTGGAATATGGCGTCGATTTTGACTTCTTCCAGTTCCCCGGCGCCAAGGGCATGCAGGGCGGCGCAGACTTTATGATGGCGTTTGGTGAAACGCCTGCCGCCAAGGCAATGGTGGCATATTTGACCGGCGCGGCTGGCGCAGAAACATGGGCAACAACCGGCTTTGATCTCTCGCCCAATAAACTGGCCGTCGGTAAATACACCGATGCGCAGTTGACCAAGAAAGCCGAAATGTTAGCCAACGCCTCGGGCTTTACGCCCGATCTCGGCGATACCATTCCGGCGCCATTTGGCGAAACAGAATGGAAAGCTGTCATCGTGGCGGCGCAGGCTGGCAATATCCAGGCCGCATTGGATACAGCAGCAAAAGCGCAGGCTGAAGCCTTGAAGAAATAAGTATTGTCCCATTCCACCTCCACTCCTTCCCGGTCAATGTGGAAGGAGTGGAGGTAAATTTTTTCTCCGTCAAACGTTTTCAGGATTTTCCACAGGTAAAGGAGGCAGCAATGACTTCATCGATTATGAAGCAAGGGCGGTGGGTCCCTTTTATGTACCTGTTTCCAGCTTTGGCTATTATGATTGTTTTTATCGCTTACCCTCTGCTCAATACGTTTGTTTTAAGCTTTTTAAATAAAACCAGCGAAAAGTCGGCCATCGAATCGTGTGTTCCAGGAAATCCCTGCTGGGGAATCTTTGAAAACTATCATTATGCGCTCACCGATCCCGTGATGGTCACTGCCCTCCGTAATAACGCCCTCTGGCTGCTGCTGATGGTCCCTGGGACTGTTCTGGCAGGACTTCTGTTTGCTGTCCTGGCCGACCGTGTGCGCTACGAAGCGCTGGCAAAATCAATCCTGTTCATGCCAATGGCAATATCCTTCATCGGAGCCGGCATCATCTGGAGTTTCGTCTATCACATCGAATCGGGTACTGGAGCGCAAATCGGCATCCTCAACGCCATAGTCGTCTCCTTCGGCGGCAAACCGGTGGCCTGGCTCAATACCCCGGTCGTCAATAACCTTTCCCTCATGGTTGTAGGAGTCTGGCTCTGGGCAGGCTTTTGCATGACAATCCTTTCAGCAGCGCTTAAAGCCGTACCCGGCGAGATTCTCGAAGCCGGGCGGGTTGACGGCGCCAATGAGTTTCAGGTCTTTTCCAAAATTACTGTACCCATCATTATGCCCACCATTGTCGTTGTAACAACAACTATGGTCATTAATGTGCTGAAGATTTTCGATATCGTTTACGTGATGACAGGAGGTAACTTCGGCACCGAAGTCATAGCAAACCGCATGTTCAACCTGATTGTGACCGACACCGGGCGCTCGATGGCTATTGCCACAATCCTGGTCATATTCACTATTCCGATCATGATCTTCAATGTTTACCGATTCCGCCAGCAGGAGGCAATGCGATGACTCCATTCAGTAGAATCAAAAACATATTAAATCGCTTACCGGTAAATCTGGCTGTTATCGTTATGTGTCTGATCTGGATTATTCCCACATTGGGACTGTTCATCACCTCATTCAGGAACAGCGAAGATGTGCGCACTTCAGGTTGGTGGACTGCATTTGCACCCCGTAAAGTTGCCGGTGAACCAGAATACACCACCTATTGCGCCTCCTGTCATGGCGCAGATGGGAAAAAGATCACGGCGGCTGATTTAACCGACGCATCGGTCATAGCAAAATACCCACGCGCCAACCGCATGTTATCCATGCTACGCCAACCAATCGATGGCGCGCCCCATCTTTCAGACCCTGCGCTGCCCGAAAAACCTGCTGAGGCATTAGCCGAGCTCGCGCCGATACTCGAATACTTGCAGAGCATCTCCGGTGAAAGCAAAAATAAGGCGCGATTTACATTGCGCAATTACGCTGACGCGCTGGTTGGGTACAAAGGCACAAAAGATTATTTGACCGATTGTCAGGAGCAAAACACCAGCGCACTAATCAAATTTAAATGTAATTTCACGGATGTTCTAAACCCGGAAGGCATGGGACGGGC
>CAZDAW010000076.1:0-17753 GCA_964503685.1 uncultured Anaerolineaceae bacterium
GTTTGTCAACGGGTGAAAAATCCAGACCCCGTAGCCATTTTCCCCCTTTCCAGAAATATGGCACTTTCAGATCATTACGTCCTGGTATTGCACCAACGATTCCCCTTACTGGATAACCGTGGTCCGGGGTTAGCGGTTGGCCATCATAGTGGGTTGCTAAGAGAAAATTGTCTGCCATTACAATTTCAATTGGAAGGTTGGCAGTAAAACCATATTCCGCATGTTGAACAACGTAATGCGCTGTCGGTAAGGGTTTGACCAATTCCAATTCAACCAATTGTCGAACTGAGATACCCTCCCAAGCCGTATCAAATTTACTCCACCGCGTCACACAGTGAACATCCATAACTAATTTTGTGCGAGGCAATTGAGAGAATTCAGCCCATGACCATCGTATCTCGTTTTCCACATCTCCCCAGATATGAAAATCCCAGGTTGCCGGATTAAAAGACGGGACAGGGCCATAGTGAAGAACGGGGAATTTTTGAGTAAGGGATTGACCGGGAGGTAAACGCCCTTCTTTAAACGCCCGCTCTTCACTTTCTTTACGTTGAAAAGCGCTATTAAACATAGTTAACTCCTATTTTCCCATTAAGATCACGATGAAAAAAATCCAGATCAATCTGCCAGATATAAAATCAGCGAGCACGATTCAGTCTGGCAAAGTAAAACTATCATTTGGTTTTAGCACATGTACCTGGCAAGCAGTTTCTTTTTGAACTGACGCCGCCCAGGCATCAGGGTTTTGGTCGATTATTTTCCAAGTATTGTAGTGAACAGGAATTACGTGGCGAGGCTGAAGCAATTTTACGGCGCGTAGCGCATCTGCCGGTCCCATCGTGTAATTGTCGCCAATTGGTAATATTGCCAGGTCAATACCCTCTTCTCCAATAAGGCGCATATCACCGAACAAACCAGTATCACCCGCTATATAGACTTTTTCATTCTCTTTTGTAGTGAGAAGAAAACCCACTGCGATTCCAGCATACGCTCCATTTTCAAAGCGTGAACTATGCAAAGCAAAAGTGAATTTTAAATAACCAAATGAATAGTTATTCCCACCACCGGGTTGTTGTCCATGCGTCTTGACGCCCAACTTCTCCAACGAACCAGCAATATCGGAATTACTAATAATCACTGCCTTCGTTCGTTTAGCGATCTTAATCGCATCTCCAATGTGATCACCATGTCCATGACTGACCAATATAAAATCTGCTGCCACCTGATCAGCAGATACTGTAGCAGCTGGATTGCCGGTAAAAAATGGATCAACCAAAATCCGAAATCCGTTCGTTTCTAACCCCAAAGCAGCATGCCCATACCAGGTAAATATCAGGCCCATCTTGGCCTCCCATTTGATACAAATAGAACTTCTAATTAAATTTTTTACTCAGTGTAGCCATTCGGATTGCTGCGGTGCCACTCCCATGCGCTGGCGATAATATCCTCTAATGCTGGCGTCTTTGGGCGCCAGCCCAATTGATTTTGAATCCGCTGAGAAGACGCTACCAATCGAGCAGGATCGCCTGGACGCCGGGGAGTCTCGACTGCCGGAATTGGATGCCCTGTTACCCGACGAGCTGTCTCGATCACTTCGCGGACAGAATAACCTGTTCCATTGCCCAAATTATAAATCAAACGGTCATAGCTGGACAATGCCTCCAACGCCAACAGATGGGCAGAAACCAGATCGGCAATATGGATGTAATCACGGATAGCAGTTCCATCAGGCGTGGGGTAATCTGTGCCATATATTGAGATTGAAGATTTTTGTCCTAACGCCACTTTTAATACCAGGGGAATGAGATGTGACTCGGGTTGGTGAGCTTCGCCGCGCTGCGGCAAGGCGCCCGCAGCATTGAAATAACGCAACGCAGCATAACGCAATCCGTGAATCTGACGGTACCATTCCAACGTTTGCTCAACGACAAGTTTGGAATATCCATATACATTTTGAGGACCGAGAGGCGAGTCTTCACTCAAAGGGCTATCACTGGAAACATATACAGCAGCGGTCGAAGACAGCACAAATCGCTGGATGCCGGCGCGATTAGCCAATTCAATCAGTTGAAGTGAATTGCTGAGATTATTCTGAAAGAATTTTCCGGGGTTTTGCATACTTTCCCCCGCTTCAATGAAAGCAGCAAAGTGCATGACAGCGTCATATTTCTCGGCTGACAAAGCTTTCTGCAGTACTTCTTTATCCGCCAGATTGGCTTGAATAAAACGCGCTTTATCAGGCACTGCAGCCCGATGGCCAGTAATCAACGAATCGTAAATTGTAACTGTATGCCCGGCGCCTAGAAGCGCTTCTGCTGCAGCCGAGCCAATAAAACCTGCACCACCTGTTACAAAAATATTCATGAAAGACTCCGTTTATGGATGATCAGATGATCTCTAGCTTTGCAATAGAAGCTGCTACTCGTTTAAATCCAACGCTTTCAAAAAAAATATCCACTGTCTCGTCATCGTCCTGTAAGCGGCTGTCCACAACCAGCCCTTCACCCCAGACAGGATGTTTGACCCGCGTTCCGGCCGGATAGCGTTGTTCCAAAATAGGCGCTGACTGACGCTGAATCGGAACTGCCCAGGTTTTATGATTACTACCCTGCGAATAACGAGACTCAGATTTCCAGGAATACGAAGCGCTGCTCCAACGGCGCGGCAAGCGCTGTTTACAATCCAATATATTATCTGGAATATCATCAAGAAAACGGGAAGGAACGGTTTCTTCTGACGAACCATACGTTCCGCGCTGCCCGGCGCGCACCAGGAACAGCCGATCTTTCGCCCGAGTAAGACCCACATAAAAAAGACGTCGCTCTTCCTCCATCTCTTCTGGTTCCTCAAATGAACGGCTGTGAGGCAGCAAACCATCATCCAGACCAACGATAAAAACCACTGGAAACTCGAGCCCTTTGGCAGCATGGAGAGTCATCAAAGTAGGAACATTTGGAGATTCGGGTAATGTATCCTGATCTGAGACCAAAGCCACATTTTCAAGAAAATCTGCCAATCCGCGCTCCTGAAACTCGACGGCCAAACGACGCAATTCTTGTACATTCTCCCAGCGATCAATGCCCTCCGGGTCATTATCTGCCAGGAAACTCTGATAACCGATATCGGACAGGACACGGTCAAACAAATTGGGTAAAGGGTATTCCGATTTAAGCGTTTGCCAGTTCGCCAGCAGACTGCCAAAGTCTGCCAGCACTGCTGCGCCGCGCCCGGAAAAAGACGCCCAATGCGAAGATTCCGGCCCGCGCCCCAAATCAAGCACCAAATCACCCGTCGCGATGCCAATCTGTTGAGCGCAAGTATTAAGCGCCGTGAAAGTCTTATCACCAATGCCACGCGGCGGCACATTGATCACCCTACCCAAACTGGCCTGGTCATTCGGATTATGCACCAGGCGTAAATATGCAATCACATCTTTGACCTCTTTACGCCCATAAAAACGTTGCGCTCCAACCAGACGATAAGGCAGCCCGGCGCGCAAAAACGATTCTTCCAGCAGGCGAGATTGAGCATTGGTGCGGTACATAACAGCGCAATCACCGAGCTGAGCGCGGCGGCTTGAAACCATTTGGTTGATGGTTTCAACCACATAGGTTGCTTCACTATAATCATCCGGGCTTTCGTAAAGAACAAGTTTTTCACCTTGACCGCGATCAGTGAACAAACGCTTGGGCTTACGATGACTGTTACGATTGATTACGGCAACTGCAGCATCCAGAATATATTGGGTAGAACGGTAATTTTGTTCTAGTAAAATTTCTTGCGCCTCTGGAAAATCCTGCTGAAAACGTTGCAAATTACGGTAGTCTGCCCCTCGCCAGCGGTAAATTGATTGGTCAATATCGCCAACCACAAAAATATTGTTATGAAAAGAGGCCAGGTGTTTGACAAGGGTATATTGAGCCTGATTGGTATCCTGAAATTCATCGACCAGAATATGCTCAAATAGACGGGCGTACTTTTCACGCACAACAGGATTATTTTCGAGTAACTTTGCCGTCCAAAATAACAAATCATCGAAATCCATCGCATTACTCTCTCGCAAGATGTCCTGGTAATGCGAATAGATCTGTTTTATCTTTTCATCTCGATAATTCTGGATAGGATATTCTTCCGGTGAAATTAATTCATTCTTCGCCCGGGATATGGCAGCATGCACACCGCCATAACGATACTGCTTTTCATCCAATTTCATCTCTCTGATAATGTGTTTGATTGCACTATCCTGATCATCGCTGTCATAAATAACGAAATTTTCTCTGAATCCTATAATATCAGTCTCACGGCGCAGGATTCTTGCACAAATCCCATGGAAAGTGCCCAGCCAGAGGCCACGTGTTTCACCCCGAAGCAATGTAGCAATTCGATTTTCCATTTCTCTGGCAGCTTTATTAGTGAAGGTCACGGCCAGGATATTATAGGGGCGAATACCCATGTTCCCAATCAGGTACGCAACACGATGCGTGAGAACGCGAGTCTTTCCTGATCCAGGACCAGCCAATACCAGTATCTGGCCCGTTCCAGCAGTGACAGCCTGCTTTTGTTGGGGGTTAAGTTCAGAAATTAAATCCATAAAAACCTCAGGGGTGATTGTACCGTCGCGGGTTAAGTGTGTCAACCACAAACTTTTCGTCCTTTTAGTACGTTTGGGGAAATATTAACATTTGTTATATGAAAATAAAACAGAAGCTATTGAACAATCAACTTTCGCTTCCATTCCGTCACGAACTTCAGAAGAGAAGAAAAACCTGGATAAAATCCAAAGTTTATCAGTGAAACATTCTCCACCCAATAAAAGCCAACACGATTAAACTAACTATGGTGATCAAACTGAGGCAACCCATCATGATAAACCATGACGCAGTCGGAAAATATTTCTTTTTCTCTTGATTTTTTCGTTCCGGTACACTGATGACGATTGCAGTAATATTATCGTGGCCACCCCGTTGGCAGGCAAGGTCTATCAATCGTTGGGGAACCTGGTCTAGTTCGTTTGTTTTTATTATCTCTGATAGCTCTGCATCATTTACTAAATCGGTCAGGCCATCACTGCATAAAAGCAAAAAACTTCCCGGCTGCAACCTCATCCCCTGATTACTTAACGCCTGCAAATCTGTCTCCCCTTCCTGCAGATAAATTCTTAAGTCAGGTTCTACCACCCCAGAATATCCCAAATAACGACGGATGACATGAGCATTCGGGTGTCCCGGTACCTGATCGAGGGTTATAAGTCCGGCGTCAAGAGCTTCCTGTATCCAGGTATGATCTTTTGATAATTGTTGGATATGCTCGCCAAAGATATAATAAATTCGCGAATCCCCCATAGAGGCTGTATACAGACGGTCACCTATAATCAATGCGCAAACACAAGTTGATCCCATACCCTTTTGGGCAGGATCCCTCTGAGATTGCGAGAATATTACCTGACTGGCTTTTTGAAAAGCGGCCTGGAGTGTATTAACTGGATCTCGCCCATCACTGGCAGCAATCGCCATATTAAGTTGAGTCACTGCCAGATTTGAAGCCACCTCTCCTGCCCAATGTCCCCCAATCCCATCACACACAACAGCGAAAAGTACAGGCGTCTGATCATGCACACCAATCTGATATGCAGAAACAGCATAACTGTCCTCATTATTTTTACCGGCCATACCTGGATGGCTAAGTGCAGCTACCGGTAAGTGGGAATGCGCCATATTAATCATAGAATATCTTTACCATTAATGACTTGCGGTTTATGCATTTCTGGCGGCGCTTCCAGGATAAAGCGGAATAGTACTCGCCCGATATGAATCAAATCTCCATGTTTAATTTGAATACCTTCCCTTGATATCGGTGCATAATTAACCCACGTGCCAGCAATTGATCCCATATCGAGTAAATAAAATTCATTGGTTTCTTTCTGGAATAGCCGAGCGTGTAAATCATCGATAGACGGATCATTGATAATAAATGTGGCTTTAGCGGGATCGCTCCCAAAGGTTACTTCTTGGCGCGTAATGGCAATTGACGAACCCGATGCTGATAGATCTCCCTCTTTTAGACGCATCAGATAAGCGGTTATTGTATTATCTGAGGAAGCTGCTTGACCAGCAGCAGTCGTGCTCATTCGCGTGAGCGGACGTGTCGGGGGTTCTAATTTTATTGAGACAGGTTGTGTTACTGGGTCCTTATCTAACTGGCGGTAGCGTGGTTCCAAAGAAGCAGGCGATTCCCGGGTTTTTTTGCCGCCAAAGATCAAGACCAAAGCTAAAATAGCTCCTGCCAGGACGACCGCTACCCCTGCCAGCACCAGACTACTACTTGAAAGCGTCGCCAAAAAACCGGTTGGCGGCAATTGAATGTTAACCTGAACCGGGATCTCCATACTGACTCGGCTCAATCCCAAGTTATCAACAGCTTCTACAAACAAGACATGTCGCTGGCTCTCTGTGTAATTAGTTAAGTCCCAGGTAAATTGATCAAATGGGGGGGAAATATTTTCATCGACGAGTGTTTTATCAACATATAATGTTGTTCGCTGAATTTCGCGCGGGTGTCCATCTGGAAATTCAATAAGAATCTTTATAACCTGGCTGGTAGGCGATAACGATTCGAGCGGTTCATCGCTATCAGGCGAACTGGAGCGAGTAATTTGCATCGGTGGAGAGAGAAATATTGGGTTTGGCGGTTGGATATTAAGATCAACAGTCTGATTATCGGAGGTAACAGTAAAATCTGCGGTTTTTACCTGAAGCGCAATTTGATGTACACCGCTACTATTCAATTTAGAGTCATAGTTCAAAGAATATACATAGCGAAGGTTATCAAGATATTGTTCGGGGTCTGGAATTGATTCGATGCCGGAAAATGTGAAGAATTGTCCCCCGGTTTGAATTGCCAAATCCTGAAGGGCTTTGGCGCTGTCTGTCGCGAAATTGAAAGGTGAATCAACCAGCCACACAAAAATTTTCGTCCCCGTTTGTCTGGCGCGTTCTATCAAACTTTGCAATGATGAAAGGTTTGCGGTATCAAGAGCAGGCGTGACAACCAGGAGCGCCCGCTTCATTCCTGGGCGCGGGGTTGGATCAGCTAAACTATCCAAACCCCGCGAGATACTATCAAGGTTTGCTGTGAGCGTTCGAAAATCTGGATTGTACGCCTCTAATGCAATTGCCCAACTCTTCATATCACTTGTATGTGCAATCTTGATTTCAGTTCCAGTCAGCAAGCTTAAATCGTCCGTATTGCTATCTATTCGTGATGCTGACCAGTTTTTCAATACTTCGGCTATTTTTTCATATAACGAAATTCCTTTTGAATCTTGTAAGGCAAAGGATTTGCCGCCATTAATAACAACAGCAACTTGAACACCAGGTTGAAGCTCGACCAATTCGCTGAGCGATCGAGGATTCTGATCTTCCAGGATAGAGACCTGATCTTTTTGAATTCCGCGGATAAAATTTCCAGCCAAATCCTGAACATCAAAATAAGTTGAGATGACTGGAAAATTATCCGTCGTAATCGGATAAAGAGTCACCGAATGTCCAGTCTGGGCTTTAGCAATGGAAGCTGACAGGCCCAATATAAGGCATAAAATTGCAATTCGAAATTTGTGCATCATTCCCATTCAATCGTAGCCGGCGGTTTACTGGTTATATCATACACCACGCGATTGACTCCGTCTACTTCATTAACGATGCGGCTGGAGACCCTGGCTAAAAGATCAGCTGGTATATGCGCCCAATCAGCAGTCATAAAATCATCTGTTGTAACAGCCCTGAGTGCAATAGTTTCTTGATAAGTGCGCTGGTCCCCCATTACACCTACAGAACGGACTGGCAGCAAAACGGCAAACGCTTGTGCAGTACCCTGATAAACTGCTTCATCCTGATTCATGTGCAACAGCCCTGCCTTGGCCAACTCACCTGTAAAAATGGCGTCAGCAGAGCGCAATCGAGCTAATCGATCGGGAGTCACTTCGCCCAAGCAACCAACCGCTAAACCCGGCCCTGGAAACGGGTGGCGCCAAATCAACTCGGCAGGTAATCCCAGAGCAAGTCCAACAGTCCGAACTTCATCTTTGAAAAGGTACCGTAAAGGTTCAACCAGCTTAAATGTCATATCTTTTGGCAATCCCCCAACATTATGATGAGATTTAATCCGATCGGCTTTTGAGCGATCTGGGGCGCTTGATTCAACAACATCTGGATAAATGGTGCCCTGAACTAAGAAATTCGGTTTACCCAGGCGGTTTGCTTCTGCTTCAAATCGGCGAATGAATACCTCACCGATTATTTTACGTTTTTCCTCCGGATCTGTAATTCCTTTGAGGGCTTTTAAAAAATCGGCAGCAGCGTCAGCAATCTCAAGTGAAATACCCAAGTTTTGTTTAAAAGCAGATTCGACTTGCTCAACTTCGCCCTGACGTAATAAACCCGTATTGACAAACACAGCGGATAATTGATCACCGATTGCCCGGTGGACAAGCGCCGTTGCCACACTGGAATCTACACCTCCACTGACTGCCGCCAAGACTTTACCGTCTCCAACCTGGTCACGAATTTTTTGAATACTTTGATTTATGATAGACTGAGGCGTCCAATCAGGACGGGCGCCACATATTTCATACACAAAAGTCTGGAGAATTTTTGCTCCGTCCTGGGTATGTTTGACTTCCGGGTGGAATTGGACGCCATAACGCAGATTTTGGAGATCACCCACAGCCGCAGTAGTACTATTACTGCTTTTTGCCAGAGTGACAAAACCGGCCGGCAGCCTTTCGATTCGGTCGCCATGTGACATCCAAACTCTCCGACTGCCTGTTGGCAAAAGAGAATTGGCCGTATAAACCTCAATTTCAGCATACCCAAACTCACGCTCCATGGCTGGTGAAACGCGGCCTCCAAGAGCATGAATCAAAGCCTGCATTCCATAACAAATGCCAAGAATAGGAAGGCCCGCTTCCAATATGTATCTTGGAATCTGTGGTGCATTTGGCGTATATACTGAGTCTGGACCACCTGAAAGAATAAAACCTTTTGGTCTCAACTGAGCAATAATTTCTGGGGAAATATCCCAGGGAAATAATTCGCAGTAGACATGTGCTTCTCTTATGCGCCGTGCAATTAGCTGGGAGTATTGGGAACCAAAATCGAGAATGGCAATTGAATCTGGCATTTTGACAATTAATCCGCAAAAACAATTTGACCATCATCCATTGATGAAATGATAGCCAGAGATACTATGGGAATATTCAAATTGGATAAAAGCGCTCTACCACCTTCAAATGTCTTTTCGATCAGGGTACCGATGCCAACGACTGTTGCACCGGCTGTTTGCGCCAATCGCACCAAACCGGAAATTGTCGCTCCAGATGCCAAGAAATCATCGATGATCAAAACGCGTTCGATTGATGTCAAATATTCCGGGGATACAATTAATTCCACCATTCCTCCCTTTGTATGAGAAGGCGCCAGAGTGAGAAAGACCTGGTCAGGCATTGTAATGGGTTTAGATTTACGAGCATATACGACCGGAACCCCAAGATGCTGGGCAGTCATTAATGCCGGCGCTATTCCAGAGATTTCTGCCGTCAGTATTTTTGTTGCTTTAACATCAGCAAACTGACGGGCAAATTCTCGCCCACATGCATCCATGAGAGTGGGATCAACCTGATGGTTGATAAAACTGTTCACTTTTAATATCCCACTTCCCATATTTATGCCTTCACGCAATATCTTTTCTTTTAATAGTTTCATCGGTTAGCTCCATTGTGCGTTGTTGTTTAGTCATTTTACCAAATTACTTGGGGAAAATAATAGATATTATACTCATCTCTAGTTGAAGAGACTATACGATTTTAGGTTGAACCACGACCGAATTGTGTGTCCACACTGCCTTTCCAAATGGAAGAAATATTCAAGACCTTCAGTATTCACAATTAATAGGTTATACTGCGCTAGAAAACCTGGCATTAATGTAACAAATTTTCATAAAAAATAGCCATTGACCTGGATTTACTATAACTCATGAAAAAGATACTTGATCAGACCTGGACATTCCATCTGTCTTTATTGATTCTGTCATTTCTGTGTTACGGTTTACTCGCACCATGGCTTGGTTTCTACTGGGATGATTGGGCCATGGTATGGCATGCTCACGCTTTTGGTCCAACCGGATTCATTGACTATTGGTCAATGGATCGTCCCTTTTTGGCCTGGATATTCATATTCACTTCTTTTTTGTTAGGAGAAACGCCCTGGCATTGGCAGTTATTTGCCATTTTCACACACTGGATCGCTGCTGTTGCACTATGGTGGATGTTAAAAAGTTTATGGCAAGAACACATTCAACAGGTAAACTGGATAGCATTCGCCTTCACCGTTTATCCGGGATTCATGCAACAGTACATATCCTATACCTACAGCCATTATTTTGTAATCCTTGCTCTTTTCTTTACATCACTAAGTTTGATGATCTGGGCCATTCGAACACCTAAATATTTCATCTCATTGACCATAGCATCTCTCATGCTTTCAGCCCTTAATATGTTTTCAATGGAATACTTCTTTAGTCTTGATTTAACAAGGCCTTTAATTATCTGGTTCTTATTAAACAGCCAAATACCAGGTTTCTATGCAAGGTGCAAAAAAACCTTCTTTTTGTGGCTTCCATATCTTCTTCTGCTCGTTCTTTTTTTAATCTGGCGAGTTTTTATTTTCAAGTTTCCAACTTACCAGCCATTTCTCTTTAATGAAATCAAACTTGATCCGGTAAATGGCATTTTAGGATTTATCCAAACAATTCTACTTGATGTAACTAAATCTCTTCTATCTGCCTGGGCGCAAGTCTTCCATTTTCCAGATGTAACTAGTTTTGGTTTAAAATCCACTCTACTGTATGTTTCGATTGTTATTATCAGCACTCTTGGGGTGTTTATCTTTCTAAAATTAAAACTTCACCACAAATCAGGTGAATTAAATCAAGGTTTTGATAAAGCCTGGATAACTCAATCCATTCTATTGGGTGTGTTTGCCTTATTGGCCGGTGGCTGGCCATTCTGGATTCCAAGCCTTACTCTTGAGTTTGTTTTTCCCTGGGACAGATTCTCTCTGCCTATGATGTTCGGCGCCAGCATATTACTTATCTCAATTATTAATATGATATTCCGTTCATCTACCCCAAAAGTGATCGTCATTGCAATCCTTATTGGTCTGGCAATAGGCTTTCAATTTCAAATCGCAACAACCTATCGGAGAGACTGGAATTCTCAAAAGAATTTCTTATGGCAAATGACCTGGAGAATACCATCATTAAAACCCGGCACATTGATCCTATCAAATGATTTGCCTTTTGATTATTCCAGCGACCATTCCCTTACCGGAGCTCTGAACTGGGTCTATGGCCCGGACAATCACTCTAAACAAATGTCGTATATGATTAATTACGTAAATGTACGCCTGGGTAGTGTTCTACCCGGATTTAAGGAAAATTTACCAGTCAAGGAGACTTACAGAGCAGCCACATTTAATAGCTCAACTTCACAGGCGTTAACTATTTACTATGCACCGCCAGCATGTTTACGGGTACTGGATCCTGAAATTGATCACCTATATCCCTTGGACTCAGAGAATCTGACCCAGGCAGTTAATATATCCCATCTTGATCAAATCGTGACCTTCCCGGAGCAACCAGCCCAGCCGCCTGCGTTAGTGGTCGGATCTGAACCTGCTCACTCATGGTGTTACTACTTTGAAAAAGCAGACCTTGCTCGTCAGACCAAAGATTGGCAACAGATAGTAAAATTAGGAGACGAGGCTTTTAAATTGGATGACAAACCAAATGAAGCCGCAGAGCTTTTGCCATTCATTGAAGGTTATGCCCATTCTGGCGAATGGGATAAAGCAGTAAATCTTTCTTATGATATGGCGAAAATGAATCCTTACCGACTGCCCATGCTCTGTGCGCTTTGGGACAAGGTTGAGAAATCGAGTTCATTAGTCCAAGAAAAAAAAGATACTATTCTCAAATTAAAGAACACGTTAAAATGCCCTTCTGAATAGAGGCAAATATTTCTTGATAATCTAATTATTGGAATAAAAATGAAAAAATTTGTGGCGGTTGCTGGCAATATCGGTGTTGGAAAATCCACACTTGTTGAATTGTTATGTAAAAAACTTGGGTGGGAACCATTTTACGAGCCCGTTGCCAACAACCCTTATCTGGCCGATTTTTATCAGGACATGAAAGCCTGGGCATTCCATTCTCAAATTTGCTTTCTTTCTCACCGTTTACATACCCATAAACAGTTACTCTCCCATCCCAACTCTGTCATCCAGGATCGTAGCATTTATGAGGATGCAGAAATTTTCGCCCAAAACCTCTATTTACAGGGCTATATCAATCATCGTGACTTCCAAACCTACCAGGAACTCTATCAAGTTCTGACAGAATTTCTTCCCCCACCCGACTTGGTGATTTATTTACGCGCCTCGATTTCCACATTAGAAGGACGAATTGCTCTTCGTGCACGTGATTATGAAAGAAAAATTCCAACCAGTTATCTTCTCCAACTCAATAATCTTTATGCAAGTTGGATATCTGGCTTCACACTTTGTCCAGTCTTAACAATACCGGCCGACGATCTTGATTACGTGGCGCACCCAAAACATCTGGATCTAATAACCAGAAAAGTGCAAGAAAAATTAACTGGTAAAGAAGAAGTGATCTTTGATCCAGCCGAAGTTGAACGCACCACACTCGATTAGCTTGTTGGACAACAAGCTAATCAGCCCGCATCAACACCAATACACTAGAAAATAATTAATAAAATATAATTCTTGTACAAGCGAGTTTTAGCGCACCTCAACAACGATTTTTATCGCTGTTCTGACTTTTCCATCGATATCTACATCAACAAATTCAGGAATACATACGATATCGATTTTGTCATTCACTAGATAACCTTTTGCCAGCACAAGAGCCTTTATTGCCTGATTCACAGCCCCGGCCCCTATAGCCTGTACTTCCGCATGTTTCTTTTCTCTTATTACCCCTGCTATCGCCCCAGCTACAGCAGCGGTACGGGAGTTTGCTGATACTTTTATGATGTCCATAGATAATATCTCCCTTCTTAACTATGTGGATAATAATAGGGGCATTACTCATTATAAAAAATTGTACAAGATTTTGTGACGTTATTCAAGCACTTTTTGTTAGTGATTTTCTTGCTTTATAACTATTAAAAAGTATAGTATTCATAGTAGAGCCTGTTGATATGTTGATAAAAACGGAAAACATAATAATTTATCCCATATATAGGATTAAATTGGATATCTTACCCTATATATGGGTGCATCATTCGGAAAATATATCAACTGCTGATTGTGGATAAGTTTTTGGGATATATGAATAGAAAAATATCTTGATAAAAGGCTTACAATAATTATGGTTACCAGGGAAAAGTTGTTATGCCGGATATATTTTTATGCAATTTTTATCCCTGGGAGTAGGCGAGTTTTCCACAAAAAAAGGCATTTATCCACAGAATTCAAGTGTTTATCCACAGAACATCAGAGCGGTTATTTTGCTCCATATTCTATAGCCCAGGCGTCGAGTGTTTCTTCTATATTGTCAATATAGGAATCGAGGGCTGATAATTTATCGGCAAACTGTGGACCGGTTAGCCCAAGTTTCTGGCAAACTTCAAACCAATAAACTCGTTCGGGTGAACTATCTGGAAGCGATAGCACGGCAGCTGTCCAGGTGGACAATAGAGGAAGTATAATAGCCTGAGGCTGATCACTCTCCAACAATGCCTGAAACGATAATTCGTAATATGCCTTTCGGCAAGGGTGTAGTTTTGGAGGCGCATCAGATAAGGCACTGGCTGCATTATAGGCGTTTAGCCAGGGTGATATCCAATTTTGAATATCTTCGACGGTAACATTTGCAACCCCCAAAAGACCTAGAAAGCCGATTGAGAATCCCGGGTTTCCAAAGTCAGTAGAAACTTTTGGGAAAGATAAGAGGAAACGTCTTTCCGTTAATGGGTGACCACTTAGACTGACTATTGCATTTGCGGCGCATTTCAGCGATTTTAAAAATGAATGAAGATGTAATGGTGTTACTCGAGAAGAATCTGGAATTGTGTACCAAATTTGTCGAGCTTCTGTTAGAAAATTTAAAGAACGCGCCAGTTTATTATCAGGTCGGTTAAATTGAGCGCCGACGCTTGCTTGAGTAAAATCAAAGAAGTGTTGTGTGTCATATAGCAAGATGGGATTACCATAGATAGAAGGTCCCAACCAGGGATGCAGACGAAGATGTCGGGGCTGCATATATTCTGTTTGAGAATGATGAGCTATGTCTAACGAAATTTCATTGGTAATTCGTATTGTTTCGCGAGGAAAGGTTGGTTCGTTATTATGGATAAAAACAATGTCAATATCCGTTGTGCCGCCCAAGAGGGGCTCGTCACTCAATAGTGAACCGACCAGATATGCAGAAATCAGACTATGATCAACCTCAACTCGTTGGTTAACCGTATCTATTGCCAATTTTTGTAATGTCTGATTCGTTATGCGCATAACTTTACCTGTCAATAACAGACGGCAATTCTACATTGTGCAGGAAATTATAAATTAAGGGGTAATTCAGTTTGAAAAGGCATAATTTTAAGCGATTGTCTGATACGAAATTCTACATGTTTTAAATGCTCTGGTTGACTGACAAAATTTAATGGATTTGTATCAATGATTAGCACAGGGGATTCCAAATGTTGGGTTGAGAAAAAATCATCATACGCCATATTTAATCTCTCAATATAGCTCCGTTCCATTTGTCTCTCGTATGGACGATCACGTAAGGCGATCCTTTGCATCAGAATATCGGTATCTGCCTTAAGATAAACGATCAGATCGGGAGGGGGTATCTTTTCAGCAAGCGCTTCATGAACACGATAATACATTTGCAATTCATCGCCATTTAAATTGATGCCCGCAAAAAGGGCATCCTTTTCAAAGGTGTAGTCAGAAATCAGTACTGTATCGTCCGATAAATTTGGGAGGATATTGTTTCGTTGCTGGTGGTAGCGACTTAACAAAAAGAAAATTTGTGTTTGAAAAGCATAGCGTTCACGATCTGAATAGAAGTCTGACAAAAAAGGATTTTCTTCGAATACTTCGAGATTTAATTCAGCATCAAAGGGTCGTTGCAAAAGACGAGCCAATGTTGTTTTTCCTACCCCAATTACACCCTCAATGGCGATGTACATTCATGCTCCGTGTAAAGTAGATTTGTTATAAAAGGAATGATCATAATAAAGAGATTCCCTGTTATTAAAAAAACAGGTTAACCTTATCCTTAAATATACCATATTGTCATCGGCTAATATTATGGGAAGATAATCGAATTCATTACAGGTTATCCCTATCGAATTGCTTCGAGTTGCTCTATACGTTTTTGGATAACATTAAAACCACCCTGCCAAAAATCAGCTTTATGTATGTCAATATCAGCCTCAGACAAAATAGTCTCTGGTGATTTTGAACCGCCAGCTTCAAGGATTTTAATATAACGGGGTATAAAACTTTCTCCTTCAGATTTAAATTGTTGGTATAAAGATAGAACTAATAACTGGCCAAAAGTGTATGCATACACATAAAATGGCGACTGGTAAATATGAGGTATGGAGACCCATTCCCATTTGAATTCGTCGCTTATTAAGATACTATCACCAAACTGTGATTTTAAATTAGCCAGATAGGCAGCAGCAATATCATCAACCGTGGCGTTATCGTTGATCATTTCGTGCGCCTGGATTTCAAACATGGCAAAAAAAGCCTGACGCATAATTGTTGCGTAGGAATCATCCATTTGTTTGAACAGGACATCACGTCGGACCAATTCATCAGTTTCTTGTTCTAATAAATAATCGACAAGAAGCATTTCGCCAAAAGTCGATGCCGTTTCCGCTAAGGGAAGAGAAGCTCCAGATGTTAAAATGCTATGCTGTGATGCAAGCATTGAATGAACTGCATGCCCTAATTCATGAGCCATAGTTGTTACATCATCGACGCGTCCTTGAAAATTTAATAATACCCAGGGCGTAATTTTAGGCGTAACTGTCCAGCAAAATGCCCCACTTCGTTTTCCCTTACGAATTTCACTATCCAAATGATTCTCTTGAAACACTTTTTGGGCGTAATTCGAGAAAGAAGGGTTGAATCTACAAAAAGAATCAAAGACCATTTTAACTGCATCTGAATATAAGAAAGTTCTATCTGATTTCGTAACAGGCGCATATATATCAAAACGGCGCAAACGATCAACGCCAAGGCAGCGAGCTTTGAGGTTGAAGTATCGTTGAAAAACTTCAACATTCTTCTGACATACATCTAATAATGTTTCTACAACATCATCTGGAATATCATTCGCCAGATTACGCGCCTGGATAGGGTTGGAAAAACCGCGGAGATTAACTTGTTCATTACGCCAATCTCGAGCAATCGTCTGATAAATTTGACCTAAAATAGGACCATCCGTACCATAAATACGGTATAACTCTTTATAAGCGCTAGAGCGAAGGTCAGGATCGGTATGCCGGGCATAGACCATCAATTCACCCCTGGTTAATTCTTTCTCTTCTCCAGCAATGTCGATTTTAAAGATATACCGATTGGTGATCGAATCGTATAGATTGGTTAGGGCATTGGTTCCCGTGACATTTTTGATGTTAATTATTTTTTCTTCTGCTTCGCTCAGAGTATGCGGCTTATATCGACGGATTTCTTCAAGCCAGTATGAATAATCACCTGTGTTTGCCATTAATCGTTGGGCCTGATTATCATCAAGGTCTTTCCACCACAAATTGAAAAACAACGTCCGGTTGTTTACATCAGCGATTAATTGATCTGCGCGATTTAAAAGGGTTTGAGCAATCTGGTTTTGGGTGTTTTCTGAAAATAGTAAGCCAGCGTAGCTGTAGATGACATTTTCAAGCGTCACAATATTTTCATATTCATGTAACAGGCCAAGGAATAGTTCGTTATTTATTTCTGGTGATAAATATTGGCGTTGGCTTTCAAAGTGTTCTACGCGTTTCTCAAGTGTCAGAAAAGCTTCATCCAGTTTAGAGCTATCTGGGGATGAAAAGAGTTCTGATAAACTCCAATTGGTCTGATTAAAAATTATTTCTGGATTGGTCATAATCGATCCTGATTAAGTTCACTTTTGGTGGATAGCAGATAACATTTGTGGATGCAGCAAAGGCGAAGCAGCGAGTATGGAATGAGGCGATGTTCCAAAAACAGATTCTCCATCAAGGTTTGTTACCTTGCCGCCTGCTTCTTCCACCATCAATGCGCCTGCAGCAATATCCCATGTTGAGAGATGAAGTTCCCAGAAACCGTCAAATCGCCCAGCGGCTACATAAGCCAGATCCAATGCGGCTGAACCGAGTCGTCGCACGCCCTGGCTAAGCCTGGAAAAGCGTGTAAAAAAATCAAGGTTATCCAACTTGTCATTGATTGTATTATAAGGGAAACCGGTAACCAATAAGCTTTGTTTGAGGTCGCTTGCGTCAGAAACAGATAATCGGGTATTGTTTAAATAGGCGCCTTTGCTCTTTTCGACTGTGAAACAATCATCTCTCAATGGGTCATAGATGACACCCAAAGTTACCTCTCCATTGTTTGCGTAGGCAATTGAAACACAAAAAATGGGAACATCATGTGCGTAGTTTGTTGTGCCAT
>CAZDAW010000077.1:0-17666 GCA_964503685.1 uncultured Anaerolineaceae bacterium
GACGTATGTTACAATTACTCACGATTAAGAAAGTAAATTCAGCAAGTATATTTATGAGCAGTGTTTAAATAAATTCGTATTCCGGAAATCAATTTTTATAGTTTTCCCAAAGTAAGATGATCAGGTATATAAGGTTATATAAACCCAATCCAAAGCAGGCCAGTCTTTTTAAGAAAGCCCTCATCATCACTTTTTTGGGAAACTTAATTCTGGCCGTCAGTAAAATGGCAGTAGCTTTAACGGGCAATTCTGCCGCCATCATGGCCGATGGTTTGATGTCTTCTTCGGATTTGTTTTATTCGATAATGATGGTTATTGGCTTCTGGGTGTCTCAACGACCGCCGGACCATTCTCACCCTCAGGGACATAGCCGTTTTGAACCATTGGTCGGTTTGATGATTATGACAGCGATGGGATTTGCAGCCTATCAGGCGGTCGCGCAATCAATTTACCGGTTTCAGCATCCGCAAGCAATCGACCCGATATCTACATTAGTCCTTGTGTTTGGCGCAGTGGTGAAGTTGGGTATGTTCTACCAGGTCAAGCAGATTGCCGATCAAACTAAGAATCCCACGCTCCGTACTACTGCCATAGATAACCTCTCAGATGTGTTTACTACTTCAGGCGCGTTTGTTGGGGCATTGGGTTCGAACTTTCTTCATTCAATAACTGATCCGATTGCGGGTGTGGTTGTGGGTTTGGTTATTGCACGCAACGCGTTCAATGTCGGACGTGAAAATTTTAACTTTATTCTGGGCGGCGGCGCCAATAAAGAGACGCTGGAAGAAATCACCAAGATTGTAAGACAGGTTCCAGGTGTATTGAATCTTCACAGCCTGTGTACTGAATATGCCGGTCCAAAATTGGTAGTGGATATGCATGTAAATTGTGATGCAAACTTGCCGCTTTATCGCGTCCATCAAATTGAAACCGAGATTATTGAAAAAATCAAAATGATTAATGATGTGGACCGCGTTTACGTCCATATTGAACCGCCAGGTGATAACGATTAATGATTGAGAAATTAAAAGCTGGCTGACGAGAAATCCAAATGGATTTTTCCAGGGTTATTCTGGAAAAATCCATTTTTGATTCTGCATCACGGAGCCGGCGTCAGGGTGCGGAAGCGGCGGACAGAACTTGTCCCGCTGCACTGGTCGATATCGTTGCAGGCGTTGACCCGCCAGAGATAGAGCGTGTTGGGCAGCAGGTCGGCGGCGAGGGTGTAATCAACGGTGGCGGGCAGGCCGGCAGCATCGATGCGCGCCAGGTCGATCCAGCTCCCGCTGCTTGGTTTGATCTGGAGGAGATAATAATTCACCGCCCAGGAAGCTTTAGGGTTCTTCCAGCGCAGAGCGGGTTGTAATGGCTGGTTTTTGGCGTTGTTTTTGGGCAGCTTCAAGACCGGCTTTGCCGGCGGGTAGGGCGGGCGGAAAACCCAGCTATCCGATTCCACCCAGACGCCGCTTACCAGCGCCTGGATTTTCCACAGGTACGTTTTGTGTTTGGATAAGCCGCCCAGACGGTGGCTTGTCTGGCTGGCCTTTTTGTTGACCGTGCGCCAGCTTCGCCCGTTGTTAGTTGAGGTTCTCACCCGATACTTAGTTGCCCCGGTCACCGGTTCCCAGGTGAGGGTGACTGATTTACCCGGCGGGGTGAGGTTCGTTTCATCGACGGGGGAGACCAGGTGGGCGCTGCGAACGCTGTAGCGCGCCAGATAGGTGGAAGTAACGCCGCCGGCTTGGGTCAAACTTCCGCCAGCGTAAAGATAGCCGTTATTGTCGCCAAACAACGCCGAAGCAGCGTCATTGATCCCGCTGCCCAGGGCTGACCAGGCGGCAGTCGACGGATCCCAGCGGGCGATGTGGGCGGCGCTTACCCCGCCGGCCTGATAAAAATCACCGCTGGTGTAAAGAGCGCCTTCATAATAAGCCAGGCTGCTGACGTAATTATCCATCCCGCCGCCCAGGGCAGACCAGGCAGTTCCGTTCCATTGGGCGATATAATTAACTTCGGTATTCCCGCTGTTGCAAGCTGCATTGCCGCAAACTTCGTTGAAGGCGCCGCCGGCGTATAAATTGCCGGCCGGGTCGGTGGTCAGCGTCCAGGGATTTGTGCTCAATCCGTAGCCGACGCTTCCCTAGGTTTCACTATTCGTGTTCCAACGGGCGACGTAATTCACCGGCGTATCGCCCGGGGCGGCGTTCCCGACCGCGGTAAGCCATCCACCGGCGTAGAGTGAATTTCCTGAATGGGCGAGGCTGGTCACTTCATAGTTTGAACCCTGATTGAGCGCACTCCAGGTATGTCCGCTCAGACTCCAGCGGGCAATATGATTGGCCGGCACGTTGTAAGAATCTACATCGCCAACGTTTGTAAAAGGGCCGGCTGCATACAGGTAATTCTCATCCACAGCAAGACTATTGACGTAGGAATCGGTCCCGTAACCCAGGCTGTGCCATTCACTGCCGTCCCAGCGAGCTATGTTGTTGAGTCTTTGGCCAGCGCCGAAGTTCCCAAAAAAACCGGCAACATATAAATCATCTCCGGAGGCGACCATGGCAGATACTGCGCCGTCCAGGCCTTCCTGTCCTGGCTCGCCCAGGGCGTGCCAGGCGCTGCCGTCCCAGCGGGCAACGAATGAGGCTTCGACGCCGCCGGCAATGGTAAACTCCCCGCCGATGTAGAGATCGCCCCCGATCTGGGCAAAGGAAGTGACGCTGCAATTTGTCACGCCATTGTAAGTTTCACTGCCCAACCGACTCCAGGCTGAGTCGAGGGCGGCAACACCGTTGGCGAGGTAATCCTCGCCGCCGATAATGTAATTAAACATCCCCCCGGCGTAGAGGGTGAATTCGCCGTACGCCAGGGCAAGAATTTGACTGTTTGTTCCGAAATATCCACTTGCATCCATTACCTGGTTCCAGGGGCCAGTCTCGTGAGCCCAACGGGCGATATAAGGGGTGTATGGATCACCGTCGGCGTTATGAGCCGCCGTGAAGTTGCCGCCAACAAAGATTCCACCTGTATGTTCACGCAGTGCAAGAACAGTTCCATTGACGCCGTTATGATCGGTATCTCCCAGGAGAGTCCAGGTAGTCTGATTCCATTTGGCGATGTGATTGACAGCCGTATTTCCGCTGCTGCAGGCGAGATTGCCGCAGATCTGGGTAAAGTTTCCGCCAGCATAGAGTCTGGTAGGAGTATTGATTATTTCCAATGCCCTGACGGTGTTATTGAACCCGTATTGTAAACCGTCCCAGGTTTTATCGTTACTGAGGTTGGTTACATTAATTTCGGCGATGCGGTTGATCCGGGTATAGGCGTAACAATCTTCATCGTCGCAGCGTTCGGCCATATCGCCGCCGGCGTATAAATAATTACCTGCCATTTCCAGGGCAAACACAGTTCCGCTAAACCCGTAACCGACCTGATTCCAGGCTGCGCCGTCCCAGCGGGCAACTTTACGAGATAACAATCCGCCGGCTCTGTTAAAAGCGCCGCCTACATAAACGTCGCTGCCGGATGTCAGGATGGCATTGACGTACGCGTTGGTCCCATCGCCCAGCGCGGACCAGGAACTGCCGTTCCACCGGGCAACGTAGTTGACAGGCAGGGCGCCGCTGTGTTCGAAATATCCGCCGGCGTACAGATTGCCGGCGGCATCCAGCGCCAGCGCATAGACCTTATCATCGAAGCCATCTCCCAGGGCATGCCAGGCGCTGCCATCCCACATTGCCACCCGGTTGGCAACGACATTCCCCGCCATGGTGAAATTGCCGCCGACATAGACATTTTCTCTGGCGTCGACTGCGATGGCATATACAGACCCGCTAATGCCATAAAAACCGGAAAATGCCGTCCAGCGCTCATCGCCGGCAGCGCCCAGCATTTCGGGAATGCCGCTGACCGGGGGAAGATCCCGGACATCCAGGCTGCCCTGGGAATTGGCGGGAAAGTTCGATGCGCTGTCCGGGGTAAGCGGGTCGTCGAGCGAGCGAATGTTTTCCGGCGCGCTTTGAACAGGCTCAGCGGTCGCCGGGCTGAACGATCCCAGGCTGCTCAATGCAAATAATAATCCGAAAGCCAAACGGATGATGGGGTTGGTTTTCATCTCTGCCCTCCATGAACCAATAATTCAGACCGGTTGGCGATGTCGGGTTATTCAACTGAGATATTGAATGGTCTGGGAAAATAATACTCGGCTAATATGATTATAAGGAAAAGGGAAGGTAAAAGCAACCCATTGATGGGATATCGGCGCTGGTGCTCTCTGGTTTTGTGTTCTGCAATTGGAATGGAGATGGATGGTTAGTTCCCTTGAATGCTGGATATAATAGGTTTATTATGATGCGTGATCCATTCCATCAGTCCGGTGAGATTATCGTATGCGGAGGTTGACATGTCTGCCTTGATCGGCCGTTTCAGCAAATTATTCGAGCGGGTGATTGTCGTCGCTTTAATCGTGATGATGGTGATCGTTATCCTGTTGTCTACAATTGAACTGGGACGTATTCTCGTCGTTGATATCCTCCAATCGCCCAATTTTTTGTTGAACATCACCGAATTGCTGGATATTTTTGGCTTCTTTTTGCTGATCCTGATCGGTGTGGAATTATTGGAGACGATCCGCGCCTATCTGAACGAGCACCAGGTGCATGTCGAAATCGTTCTGGAGGTTGCCCTGATCGCTGTAGCGCGGAAGATCGTCATTCTTGACATCAAAGAGTATTCACCCACGGTGATATTTGCCATCGCCGCAATTGTTCTGGCGCTTTCAGTGGCTTATTTTCTGGAAAAACGAGCCCGTTCTCAGAATGTGCAGGCGTCTGACAAGTGATGCAACGGGCAATTTGGGTCTGTTTCAATTGAATGCATTCGTAGATGTGAAGCAGGGGGTAAACCAGGGTATCCGGCTCATAAATTCGGAGGTTTTTTTGTCCCCCTTGCCGGGTTTCCCCGTTCTACATATAGAACTTAATTTATAAAAATGCTGCACGCAGGGAATTTATGACAGAAAGAAGCCCATCATTGATCAAAGAGAATGCCGATATCCAGACGGATGAAGATTGTCTGGTCGCCGCGGCGAAGCGAGACCCAGGGGAATTTGACAAATTATACCTGCGCTATGCCCGGCCTGTTTTCCGCTATCTCTATGCGCGAATCGGCAGCGTTCAGGAAGCAGAGGACGTCACTGCGCAGACTTTTTTGGCGGCGTTTGAAGCTTTCGGTAATTACCGCCATGAGGGATGTTTCGCCGCTTGGTTGTTTTCGATTGCCCGCAATAAGGCGACGGATCATTTTCGTCACCGGCAGATCGATTTATCTGTGGATGAAGCAGAACAGATACCTGATGAAGTTGACCCGCTGCAAGAGGCGATCCGGACGGAAAGGGCGACTGTCCTGGCGGGTTTGATCAACGCCCTGCCCGAAGAAGAACGCGAACTGCTTCGTCTGCGTTACGTGGCTGAACTCAGTTTTCCTGAGATGGGACGTTTGCTTGAGCGCAGTGAAGAGGCCGTCAAGAAGGCTGTTTACCGGTTGCTGGCCCGTTTGCAGAGCCAGGCGGAGGTGTCCAATGACTGAATATATTCCGACGCCCCAATTTGAAGATGATATCCGCGAAGCATTCAACGTGCCGGATATCCGCCCGGCGTTCGCCGAACAACTGCGCCGCCAACTGGCGCAGGCGGCTGAATACAAACCTCGCCAGGCCAGGCGGCTTTTCTACCTGCGCCCGGCCTGGGCGGCGTTGCTGGCGGTTCTGGCCGCGCTTATCATCGGAACGTTGCTGATCGGCCCACAGCGCGTCTATGCCGCCGTGCGCCAGCTTTTCGGTTATCTGCCTGGGGTGGGGATCATCGATCAGAGCGCGCCCATCCGCGTTCTGGCCGAGCGGGTGAGCGTGACGCGGGACGGCGTAACCGTTTCGGTGAATCAGGTTACCTTGTTGGCGGATGAGACGAAACTCGACTACGGCGTTTCTGGGGTCCCTCTTTCGGCTTATCCGAAAGGCGAAGCCGTGACGGGTTGCATCGAACGCGAGTACTTGCGTCTGCCGGATGGTTCGCGGCTGGAGATCGGCGCTCCGATTCCGACGGATGTCAACGAGGCGACCTTCGTCATGCCGTGCATTTTCAATACATTGCCCGGAACGGTCCCGACCGATTGGGAACTACCCCTGCGCTTTATCTCTGCCCCGCCGGATCTGACGGTGATGCCGGTGATCGAATTGACGCCCACTCTATTGAAGGAATCTGTAACACCGGAGGCTGTTCAGACCGAGGAAGCCGGTGCAGCGAATACGGTTCAGGCTGCGGTTACCGTCGAAAAGGTGATTGAGACAGAAGACGGGTACATCCTCGTCGGCGCTTTTCGTCCACGGCCGCCGGCTGGAACCTGGGTGCAGGTGACCGGGGCGCCTGTTATCCGGGATGCAAACGGCAGGAAGGTCAATTATTTCTACCCGGAGGATGTCCAACCGGCTTATGACGAAAGCATGAACAATGGCGGTTTCCCCTGGGCGTTCAGGATTAAAGCGGCTAACCTGACTTTCCCGCTGACGATCCGATTTTCGGGCGTCGCTTTGACGCACGTCGATCCCTCGGCGACAGCCGAGATCGAGTTCGACGCCGGGACTGACCCGCAGCCGGGGCAGGAATGGCAAATCGATCAGACAGTGCAACTGGGGCATTATTCCCTGGTACTGGTTTCGATCACCGCCAGCAGCCGGGGTGGATATTCTTTCCGCATCCGGCCTGAAGGTGGTCTCAGCGGCGCCAGCGTGCAGATCGCTGGTTATACTCCGAACGGCGGCGGGGGTGGAGGAGGCGGCGAGACGATGACCGAGGAATATACCACGAGCCTGAGTTATGCGGAACTTCCCAGGGGAAAACTGACGATTGTCTTTTCCGACCCGGTGGTTCCCAGTGAGATACAGACCTGGGAGGGACAGTGGCAGCCGGAAATCCCACCCGCTTTTCGGCCAACCCCTGAAACTGGCGCTTCTTCGGTGTGCCTGGATGCAAACTCCTTCCAGGCGCTCGAAGCGCTGCCCACTGGCCTGGATGGCTGGATGCTGCTCACCGAATTGAACCCGAAGAGGCAGATTGTACTCAGCGGCATGCACGGCGAGCAGCGCCAGGTGCTGGCTGAAGACAGCGCCCGCGGCGTCCTGACGCTCGACGGCAAGCGGCTGGCGTATCCCAGCAGTGCCAGCAGCGGTGGTATTGCCGTTATGGATTTAGCCAGCAAAGAGACGACCGTCCTGGATGGAATTCAAGGAGGCGACCTGCACTGGTCGCAGGATGGCAGCCGGATTGCCTACGTGACGGCGGGAGAGGCTTATGGGATCTTCGTCACGAGCATCGCTGAGGTGAACCCGCGCCAGCTTTCCAACCTGGGCTACGAATCGGTTGCCGGCTGGTCGGCTGATGGGACGCAGCTTTATTACGCCATACCCGACTCGGGCGGCGGAGGTTTTATGCTGCGAGCGGTGGATGTGCAGACCGGCGCCACGCGCGACCTGTTCGTTCTGGATGATTCGTCCCGCAAGGCGCCTTTTCCGGCAGTCTCGCCGGATGGGAAATGGGTGGCCTACCGCGCCCGCGACAACAGCAGCCTGTATCTCAAAGGGATGGATGGAGGTCCGGCGAGGTTGATATTGGATGCCCCGGCAACGGCCATTAACGGGATTGTTTGGGAAAAAGAGGGTCACCTGTTGGGGGTGAGCCTGCTGACGTCCGACAACCAGGATGGAGAGATCATCCTCATCCAGCACGACAACTGCGAAATCTACCGCCTGCCCGAATTGCGCGGCGAATTGGATGGCATCTATATCCCATGAACCCCAAACGATCCATTCCTTTATTGGCGGTTGTTGCTTTTCCCCTGATACTGACGGCTTGTGCCGGGAGAGCGCCGGTGGAGACGCCAGCTTTTTTACCCACGCTTCAGATGAGGCAGACGGCTTCAGTGATCGTCACATCCATTCCGCCCACGCCGATGATGCTGCCCGCATTGACGGATACCCCGACTGCCAATCCCTCGACGGTTATTTCGCTTTTTCCCACAGGCGGTTGGCCTGCTCCCAGAGCGACTGGCGGGCGTTGGGATCGAAGCGGGTTTTCAACTCGCCGTTTTGCAGCAGGATGACGCCGTCGACCATCACCAGACGAACGTGTTCGGGGTTGCGGTAGAGGATGAGCTGGTCGTAGAGGTTCCATTCGGCGGGCGGGGTGGGGAAGGCGGCGTCGATCAATTGCAGGTCGGCCTTCCAGCCGGTTTCGATGCGCCCCACTTTATCCAGGTTGAGCGCCTTCGCACCGCCTTCGGTGGCCAGGTAATAGACCAGGCTGGCGGGCATCAGGCGCGGGTCAAGCCCGTTGGCTTTGTGAATCAGGAAGGCGCCGCGCATGACCTCGAAGAAGTTGTCGATGTAGCTGTCGCTGCCCAGGCCGAGGGTGACGCCCCTGGCTGCCATCTGCGGAACGGGGGCGATCCCGCCGCCCACCTCGCAATTTGACAGGGGCATGTGTGAAACATGCACCCCTCTTTCGGCCAGCAGAGCGACCTCGCTCTCGTCGAGCTGGACGCACTGCGAGGCGAGCATGTTTTCTCCCAGAACGCCGAGTTGATCGTAATAATGGATGGGGCGTTTGCCGTATTGTTTGAGGGCGTACTCCGGTTCGTAGAGGCCCTCGGAGCAGTGCATGTGCACCAAGCAGCCCAGTTCGGCGGCCATGGCGAAGGCTTTTTGAATGAACCCGGCTGAACAGGTGAAGGTGGTGTGGTAGCAGATCAGCCCCTGGATGAGGCCGCCCTGCTGCTTGCGATTGGCGGTGAAGGTGTAGTTCTCTTGCAAACCGAGCAGGCCGTTGCTTTCGCTCACCCGCTGGGTGGCTTCGAAGGAGAGGATGGCGCGCTGCCCGTGGCGGGCGACGACTTCGGCTTCGGCATCCAGGCAGCCGGGCAGGGCGTTGGGAGCTTCGAGACAATCATAGAAGCTGGTTACCCCGCTGCGCAACATAGACTGGCACTGCCACTCGGCGGCGGCCTGCAGCATGGGTATATCGATGCGGTCTTCGATCAGCGGCCACCAGAAATCGTTGAGGAAGGGCCAGAAGCCATCAGGCGCCTTGGCCAGGGGAATGCCGTGCGCCAGCACGCCGTAGAGATGGGTATGCGTGTTGACGAAGCCCGGCGAGAGCGCCTGCCCCGCGGCGTGGATGACCGAGTCGTCGGGGTATTTTTGCTCCAGTTCGGCGTTGGGCGCGACCGCACTGATGCGGTCGGATTGGACGCGCACCCCCCAGTTGCGGCGGGGCGGCTGTTGGGCACTGACGATCAGCCATTCGGGGAGGATTAACATTCCGGTCATTTTGGCTCCTTTTTGATGAGGGCGGTTGGCGTTGGTCAGGCTATTCGTTTCGCGAAAAAAACGAAAAGAAACGAATACCCTTCGCCAGGCGAGAAGGTGATGGGGTTATTGTAGCATGAATGAGGCTGATGGGAAGGAAGCAATGTGTGGAATTATGGGGAGAGGGAGGCAGGAATTGAACTTTGTAGTTTGATTGTTTGTCAACATTATTGCAAAAGGAAGGACATAATATTACAAATAATTGGGTCTACCTCATTTGTTTTTAAAAATGGTCACGCAATTGGTTTTCTTGAACTTCCCTTGACAGATTTTTTGCGTCTGTGTTATGATTTGCCACTATGAAAACCAACTTGCATCTGCATCATCATCATAGCATTTTCCCCCATGATGGCCTGGAGGTTGGTTAGGCATACCTGCAATTCGTAGGATAGACGCGATTATCTAAAACCCCCGGTCAGCGGGGGTTTTTTGTTTTTATTACCCAATCAAAGGACTTGAACTGATGAAAATTTATACCCCGGAACAGGCAAGAGATACCCTTCTAAAACGGCAGCCGATGGCTTTTCAGCAAACATCGCCCGGCGTTTCAGAGAGCATCGAACGAATCTTTGGTGAACCGCTTTCTCCGGCAGAGGCAGTGCGCCAGATTATTCAGGATGTTCGCACCCGTGGAGATGTTGCCTTGCAGGATTGGAACAGTCGCCTGGATAATAATCCCTCGGCAGTGTTTCGTGTTTCGCCGGAAGAGATTCAAGCTGCGTTGAAATCTCTGCCAGAAGCCCAGGTCAACGCCCTTAAGGCTTCTGCCGATCGGGTGGAGCGTTTTCACCGTAAACAACCGGCTGGTTCCTGGATGGATCAATCCATGGGAGGGACAGTTGGGCAGTTATTGCGTCCGATTCGACGGGTTGGTTTATACGTTCCAGGCGGTTCGGCGCCCTTGCCCTCTTCCATTCTCATGTCTGCCATTCCGGCAAAAGTCGCCGGAGTCAAGGAAATCGCAATCTGTTCTCCGGCTGATCGCAGCACGGGGAAAATCTCAGCGGCGACGCTGGCGGCCGCGGCGATTGTGGGCGTCGAGGAGGTTTATGCCATAGGCGGCGCCCAGGCGATTGCTGCGTTGGCGTTTGGAACGCCATCTATACCGGCGGTGGATAAGATTTTCGGCCCCGGCAATTTATTTGTCACGCTTGCCAAGCAGCAGGTTTTCGGCGCAGTTGGCATCGATACACTGGCCGGGCCGACCGAAACGGTGATCATTGCCGATTCAACCGCGAACTCTACCTGGGTGGCGCTCGATCTACTGGCGCAGGCAGAACACGATCCGCTTGCTTCTGCAATCTTGCTCACCCCTTCCCGTTCACTGGCGGAGCAGGTCAATGTGGAGTTGGAGCGCCTGATGAAAGGCGAACCGGCATTCACCCGTCAGGCAATTCTCGATCGGTCTCTGGAAGATCGCAGCGGCATTGTCATCACCGGCGACCTGGCGGAAGCGGTCGAACTTTCCAATCTTTACGGCCCAGAGCATCTCAACCTGGTGGCGGCAGACCCATGGAATTGGGTCCCTCAGATCACTGCGGCGGGGGGAGTTTTTGTCGGTGAGCGGTCCTTTGAGGTGCTTGGTGATTACGCTGCCGGGCCCAGTCATGTGATGCCCACAGGCGGCTCCGCTCGCTTTGCTTCCCCGATAAATGTGTGGGATTTTATGCACATCATCAATCTGGTGGCGTTGACGCCGCAGGGCGCGGCGGATGTCGCTCAGGTTTCGGCAACTATCGCCCGGATGGAAGGGTTGGACGCCCACGCCCGTTCCGCCGAGGCGCGTTTGAATTCAAATCTATAATCTATCAGGAGAAGAAAATGAACCGGAAATTTCAGAATTTATGTAAGGTGTTATTGTTTGTCGTGTTGATCAGCATGTTCCTGGCGGGGTGCGCCGGCCAGACGACGCCGGCCGTCAAGGAAGCGGTTACGGTGCGGATGGGCACCCAACCCTGGATCGGATACGGGCCGTGGTATATTGCCCAGGAAAAGAAGATGTTTGAAAAATACGGGCTTGCCGTGGAGTTGATCAATTTCTCGCAGGATCAGGACGTGAACGCCGCCCTGGCTTCGGGAAAGATGGAAGCCGCCAACCTGGCCACTCACACGGCCGTCAACCTGTATTCCAAGGGATTGGATATTCGCATCGCCCAGTTAGAGGATGCTTCGTTGCAGGCGGATGCCATCCTTTCGGCCGCCGGCATCGCTTCTGTCGCCGATCTGAAGGGTAAAAAAGTGGCTTATGAAGAAGGCACGACCAGCGATTTGCTGCTCAATTATGCCCTGACCCAAAACGGCATGGCCCTGGCAGATATCGAGCCTGTTCCTATGCCGGCTTCTGATGCCGGCCTGGCGCTGGTCAGCGGGCAGGTGGATGCCGCCGTGACATACGAACCTTATATCACTGAGGCAGTGATGGGGAAAGAGGATTTTAAGGTACTTTATACCGCAGCAGAAAGGCCGGGTTTGATTTCGGATGTGTGTGTTTTTAGCAGCGCATTCCTCAAGGATCAACCGCAGGCGGCTGCTGATATGCTGAAGGCCTGGGACGAGGCCGTAGCATTTTATCGTTCTAACCCTGATGAAGCCAAGGCCATTATTGCCACGGCAGTGGGCAGTAAACCCGAAGATCTTGTCACCGCTTTTGACGGCGTGGAATTCTTTACGATCGCTGAATACCAGCAGAAATTATCTTCCGATTTTCCTCAGACGCTGGATGATGTGGTTTCTGCCGCAATTCAGATGGGCATGTTGGAGAAAACGCCTGACCTGAAGGTTATACTTGACAGCGGCATCACAAAGTAACTTCATATGCAAGAAATTTCAACACCACAAATTTTTGATATTCAGGAGAAGCGGCGCAAACCGCCTCTCCTGACCATGCGCCAGCCCATTCCGCGCAGAGTAGGGTTTATTGCCAGCGCGAGTTTTTTGGGCATTTTTGTACTTGGTTGGTTGGTTTCCACCAATTTGAATTTGGTGCCCGATTTTTTTCTGCCCACGCCGCAGGCGGTGTGGGTAGAACTGCTTCGGCAGATTCGGGAGGGTATCCTCTTTCAGGATGCTGCTGTGAGCATTTACCGGATTTCGGTGGGCTGGCTGATTTCGACCCTGGCGGCGGTCCCGCTGGGCATTCTGATGGGCAATTACCGTCTGTTTGAGGATACGTTCGAGCCTTTCATCGATCTGGTTCGCTATATGCCGGCGGTTGCCTTCATTCCACTGACTATTCTTTGGGTGGGAGTCGGGGATACCCAGAAGTTCCTGATTTTATTTATTGGTACATTCTTTCAGGAAGTCCTGTTGATCATGGATAACGTCAAGAACGTGCCGCAGGAACTGATAAAGGTCAGTAAAACCCTGGGATTGTCACAGCGGGAAATCCTGACGGATGTCATCCTGCGCTGCGCCCTGCCCGGCGTGTGGGATACTTTTCGCGTCACCCTTGGCTGGGCGTGGACTTACCTGGTGGTGGCGGAACTGGTCGCTGCCAGCAGTGGACTGGGATATCGCATCATGCGCGCCCAGCGTTTTTTGAATACCGAAACAATTATTTTGGGGATTCTCGTGATCGGGGCGCTTGGGCTGATTACCGATACCCTCTTTAAACTCGGATACAAAAAGTTCTTTCCCTGGATGAACCAGAATCAAGGTAAAGGATTATGACAGAAACAGGGCGTACCATTTTACAGGCTAACCAATTGAGAAAAACTTTTGTGGATCATCAGGGGGTGGAAACCCAGGCAATTCAGGCGCTGGATTTATATGCGGCGGAAAATGAGTTTATCTCTATTGTGGGGCCTTCTGGCTGCGGAAAATCCACATTTCTGGAAATTGCCGCCGGTCTCACCGACGCAAGCGCGGGCAGCCTGCGCTTGAATATACCGGTTTCCGGGGAAAAAGCTTCCCCGATTGGTATGGTTTTTCAGAGTTATACCCTCTTTCCGTGGCTTACGGTTGAAGAGAATATCCGCTTTGGGCTAAAAAAAACTGATCTCAATGCAACGGAGAAAGCAGAGCGTACTCGTGATCTGATCAGGCAAGTGGGATTGAATGGCTTCGAAAGCCGCTACCCGGCTCAACTTTCGGGTGGAATGCGCCAGCGGGTGGCCATCGCCCGATCGCTGGTGTACAGGCCCGGCCTGCTCCTGATGGATGAACCCTTCGGTGCCCTGGATTCACAGACCCGTTTGCTGATGCAGGAATTGCTGCTGGAAGTGTGGCAGAATAACATGACGACTGTGGTCTTTGTGACCCATGACGTGGAAGAGGCGATTCTGCTATCGGATCGAATTTATGTGATGACAGCCCGCCCCGGAACGGTGAAAGCCGAACTGAAGGTTGATTTCCCTCGCCCGCGGCGCATGGAAGCCGTTGAGACTTCCCCTGAATTTCAGGAATTGCGCCAAGTTATTATGGGACTGCTGAAAGAGGAGTCCCGCCGGATGTTCAATAATTGAGTTTGCTGTTTCGGGTCAGGCAATTAAATGCTGGAATAGCATTTAAGAATCAATACTGAGAATAGTGCACGATTGTACTCCTTGACGATCTGAAACAATCCGTTTAGAATGAACATCGAGCGATGAGGCTCGCTAAATATAAATAAACCGCCTTAAATGGCTGATAGCCTCTGTCTGCGATACATTTCGCTGACAGAGGCTCATTTTTATTTGCGAATATTCTATCTGTTTGATATTTTAGTTAAGAGCATGAACCAAACAAAACTAACAGAATCTCAACGAAGGTATCTACGGTCGTGCTTGATTTCCTTCGAAAAAGCGCTTCGGCATGCAGCGCATTTAATTGAGGACAAAGATAAAGATTGTATTTTATATTGTCAGAGACTAAACCTTAGCTATGAACAACGCCAACTTGTTCATAATCAAATTGACCGTTCACTTTTAGAAATTAAAGCCCTGGTGGAGGCTCTCGGCATTGAAGTTAAAGAAGAGAATTCCGCTCAAATCATTACATCTGAAATGAGTATTAGCTGGTCTGATTTGGTCGACGGGCATTCAAGTCGATTGAAAGGGTATGGAGAAGTCAATCCAGATGTTGCCGCCATTTTAGATCCCGCAATTGATCGTTTGGCGATGATGGCGATGGAATTGAGCAATCTGGTGACCTCAGAATCAAACTCTGAAATATCCAAAAGAGGATAGTTTATCGAAATGATCGTGAAACAGGTGATTTGCTTGACACTTATTTGGGAAAGAATAGAATTAAGTGCAGCGACGAAGCTCGCCCGAGAAAAGTTAAACCGCCAATTTTGGCTGATAGCTTCTGTCTCGAAATAGATCAGGGCAGAGGTTTTTATTTTCACTTCACAAAATCGTTTTCAGGAGGAATAGTCTATGACCAGTATTGATTTTGTACATGCACGAGAAATCCTCGATTCTCGAGGGAATCCAACCGTTGAAGTTGAGGTGAGTTTAGACAGCGGCGCGTTCGGCCGGGCTGCTGTGCCTTCTGGCGCTTCTACTGGAGTTCATGAAGCATTGGAACTGCGTGATGGCGATAAAACCCGGTATAGCGGAAAGGGTGTACTCAAAGCAGTTGAGCACGTGAATAAGGAACTTGCTGAAGCTATTACAGGGATGGATGCTTTGGATCAATCGGCTGTTGATAAGGCGATGCTTGATCTGGATGGAACGCCAAACAAGAATAAATTTGGCGCTAATGCTATTTTAGGTGTGAGCCTGGCGGTTGCACGCGCCGCGGCTGAAGAAGTTGGCCTGCCGCTTTATCGCTACCTGGGCGGCGTAACAGCAAAAGTATTACCTGTGCCCATGTTCAATATTCTCAACGGCGGTGTGCATGCCAACTGGCAGGGTACTGACTTGCAAGAGTTTATGATTGCGCCGGTCGGCGCTCCCAACTTCCGTGAAGCTTTACGCTGGGGCAGCGAAGTGTATCATGCGCTTAAGGGTGTATTAAAGACCGAAGGATATACAACCGGTGTAGGCGATGAAGGCGGCTTTGCTCCTGCGCTTAAGACCAACGCTGAAGCAGTTGAAGTTATCCTGAAAGCTATTGAAAAAGCGGGTTATAAACCGGGAGATCAGGTAGCCATTGCTCTGGATCCAGCATCCAGCGGTTTCTATGAAGATGGCTTCTATAATTTGCGCACTGAAGGGAAGAAGGTGACTTCGGCTGAAATGGTTGAAATGTATGCTTCGTGGGTCAAGAAGTACCCGATTGTTGTACTGGAAGATGGCCTGGCGGAAGATGATTGGGATGGTTGGAAGTTATTAAATAAAACCATTGGCGATAAAATTGAACTGGTAGGCGACGATCTCTTCGTGACAAATGTCCAGCGTGTGGCGCGTGGCATCCAGGAAAATGTAGCCAACGCCGTGTTGATTAAACTGAATCAGATCGGTACACTCAGCGAAACGATTGCTACAATTGAGATGGCGCATAAGGCCGGTTGGGGAGCGATGGTTTCCCATCGATCGGGCGAAACGGTGGATAGTTTTATCGCTGATTTCACCGTAGCCATGAGCACCGGGCATTTGAAGACGGGCGCACCCTGCCGCGGTGAGCGGGTTGAAAAATATAACCAACTGATGCGAATTGAAGAAGAATTGGGAGATGCTGCGATCTATGCCGGTCGTAAGGCATTTGTACGCTAACGGATAATGGTTTAAGGGCTAACGGGCTGGAGAAAAATCTCCAGCCCATTTTTGATAAGGGAAGTGTTGATGCCGACAACGATCATTTTGGTTCGTCATGGGCAAACTGAGTGGAATCGGGTTGAGCGATTCAGGGGGCGATATGATATTCCGTTGAATTCCACCGGGTTGAAACAGGCGCAATTGACTGCCAGGTATATCCCAAAACGATGGAAGCCTGTCGCTGTTTATTGCAGTCCGCTCAAGCGAGCGATGCAGACTGCAAAAGTGATCGCTGAAGAATTTCACCTTTCAGCATTCCCAACGGATGGCTTGATTGATATTGATTATGGGTCCTGGCAGGGATTAACCCCTGAAGAGGTCGAAAATCAGTGGCCAGAACTTTTATCAGACTGGTATGAAACGCCGGATGCCGTGAAAATTCCGGAAGGTGAAACCCTTAAACAGGTTGGCAACCGGGCCATGAGCACAATCGATGAAATGATTGATCGACACCGCAATCAACAGATTGTCCTGGTCAGTCATACCGTAGTAAATCGTTTGATTTTGTTAAGAACCCTGGGCCTGGGAGATGATAGATTTTGGTATTTGCGCCAGGAACCCTGTGCAATCAACGAAATTGAATACTCGGAAAAAGGTTATAAGGTTGTTTCGATGAATGAGACCTGTCATTTACAAATGGCAAACCAGGCGTAATAAATTTTGATTAAGTTCTTTCCTTGCGGGAAAATAGTAAATAATAAAAATTTCCCTCTTTTTCACAACTTTTCCGAATTAATATTTTCCAGATATTCTGCGCTGATTGAATTGAAATGTTGACTTATTTTTGTCCAAAGTGTTGGATGCAAGTAAGCAAAACGGAAAAAGTATGCCCCGGTTGTGGTTATGACCTTTCTGATTTTCATGATATCCCGTTTGAGGAAAAATTACTGGATTCATTGAACCACGCCGTTCCAGAAAGACGAATTATAGCAGCTCAGGCGCTTGGAAACATGCATAGTGTAAAGGCTCTGGCCGAATTCAAGAAAATTGTTGAAAGTGAGGAGGTGAATTACTTTTTTCTTCGGGCTGTTTTACTTGCGACTGCCAAAATTGATCACCCTGATCGGATAGTGATTTTGAAAAAGGCATCCCAAAAACCCTCTTCTTTGGTATCAAAGTTGGCAAATGATCTCCTGTTGATGATTTCTGAGGATAGGGATATTGACAAATGGGATAAAAATGCAGGTTGAAATAATTGCTGTTTTGCAAGATTACTTATGGAGAAATAAGTGACTTTCATGGCGAGCAATTTCGTTACCATTGTCAAAGATGGAAAACTGATCAATATTGATGAAGATAAATTACGTCGAGATGATGAAGTGATCTTCCAGGCAGGGGATATTATTCCTGCTGATCTGAGGCTGATTGAAGCCAGAGAATTAGAAGTTGATGAATTTGAGATAACCGGCGAAATTATGCCGGTCATTAAAAATATTGCCGGCCATGATGACATGATTTATATGGGGAGTAGAGTTATTAAGGGTTCTGGGAGAGGTATTGTAATTGCAACAGGAGACCAAACCGAATACGGCAAAGTTCTGGAACAATCTTGGGAAGAACAAAAAAGG